>JAAZON010000121.1 GCA_012797725.1 SAR324 cluster bacterium
CGTGGGTATTATTGTAGAATCTCATTGGGTCTCTCCTTTCCGTTAATATTTGAGGCGCCCTTCGGGACGACCTCCTAAATTATTTGGATAGTCTACCGACTAAGCCTTGAGAAAGAAGAGACCTTTATTAGTGTCAATGACATGAACAGATACAAGATTTGTTTATCTCATCAATGCAATTGTATCTTTCAACATTTGCGTTGTTGCGGTTAAGACTTGAGAGTTAGCTTGGTATCCCCGCTGAAATACAACAAGATCCACAAATTCATTAGCTATATCAACAGTAGAACGCTCCAGAGATCCCCCTGCTAGCTTTCCAAGCATAGAAGTTCCCGGTGCCCCCGTTGAACGCTCGCCTGAGGTTTCAGTACTTGCAAACAGGCTATTTCCGACTCTTTGCAAGCCATCTACATTTTTAAAACTTGCAAGTTGAATTGTTCCCAGGAGGATCGAACTTCCTGTGTCTAAATTCGCATGCACTTCACCATTTGGACGAATCTCATATCCCTTAACTTGGCCAGAACTTTGGCCAACCTTGGTAATCCCACTTACTTGAGAGGGCGCTGCAAATTGGGTAAAATTAGAAAAGTCAATGGAGACACTTCCTGAACTTGGCCCAGTTGCGCCATTAACGAATTGCACATTAGCCAAGGTTATTTTTGCAGCAGCTTTGCTTGCCTCTGGAATCATACCATCAGCTCCAAAGCTTATATCAACTTGGCCTAAGAGCCTTGGGGTCCCTGCTGTTCCACCGGCCACTTCTCCGTCATCAATATAGGCTTGAATATTCCATGTGCCAGCCGCGGTCTTTGTAGATGCAAGAGTTAGTGAATGAATCGCCCCTAGGCTATCATAGATCTCCACCACTGAAATCCCCGACGCTGCTTTTGCTAAGTCTATAAAGGATGCAGGTGCTGTTGGGGCAGTTTTGCTAGCTTGAGAGGCATCATTGTTCCCAAACATTGTAATCGCAGAAGTGGCTTGACCGCCACTATTGATATCCAACAGATTAATCGGTGCCAGAGCTCCTGAAGTCGCGCTACCTTGATAACCAAGTACGGCAGTTCCGTCCGCGGTTGCTAGCATACCATCTGAGCGCATTTGAAAATTCCCAGCTCTCGTGTAGTAAGTATTAGCCTCATCTCCTACCATGAAGAAGCCTGCCCCATCTATGCCAGCATCTAGAGAACGCCCCGTTGTTTCCAGCATGCCAGTCTCATGAATTGGTCGCACATGACTTACCGCAACTCCGACTCCGCAGATTTCCGTCTCAGACTGCCTCCCTTCATAGCCTTCGGCCATAAGATCAGAGAATTCCGTCCGGGATCTTTTGAACCCGACAGTGTTGGTATTAGACGTATTATCAGCAACCACTGCAATTGCCTGGCCATGAGCCATGATACCTTCGCGGCTACTATAAAGGGCGCTTTCAAGCCTCATTTCACCTTCCTCCTTGTGGAAAAAGTTTCCATCCTTAGAATGTTAAAACAGGAATCGTGCCGACCTAGTCTTCTCGAATCATATCAGGCAACTAGCCTCTTCCTGGGCCTACCCCAAAAATACAAAATGGGTAAATTCTGCCTTAAAAAATTCCTAATTTTTTCCTCTCCAAAGATCTTGAGCAAAAGGCTTGCCAAAGTGAGGCAACAAACGGTGGCGCTTTGTGGTTCTTGTTGGATTTGCAGGTGTTAATTCTGAGACTAACTTACAGTCTCCGTATCCTCTATCTCATGAGCTTGATTTTTGATATCAGCAAAACTCAGATTATTACTCATTAGAGAAACGAAGCCAGCTATTAACACCATAATGAATTGAAAGGCGTGGGTGATAATGGAGAATGCAACCGCTACTTCTTCATTTATTCCGAAAAGCACCAAAGCTGCCACGCAGCCTGCTTGATAAACTCCAATGAAACCTGGAGCACTTGGTGCTGCAACAGCAAGAGCTGTAATGACTCCTATCGCCACTCCAATCCAAAAAGATCCCTTAATAGCGAAAAGAGCAATCAAAACTTGGTAAAATATATAAATAAACAACCAAACTAACAAAGAAAGAAGTATCAAAATAACAAGTCGCTTCCCTTGTCGAAGGACGGCTCCCCCAGTTAATAACCCTCTAATAAATTTCTCCATTCGCTCGTGAAGACTTCGGGGCAGGATAGAAATAAAGAACATTGATACACGCATTACCGTTTCTGGGAAAAAACTCCCAATGATCATGAAAATTAAAATGGCTATCGCAATAACACTTAATGCGTAGGCTCCCTGATAAACAATCTCTGGAACGCCTGGAACAAAAAGCACCATTAAGGCAAAACTCAAAAGCACTAAGGACAAATCGAAGAAGCGTTCTATCACAATTGATATAAATGTGGTTGAGAACTGGATTCCACTTTTCCTAGACAACATGAACGGCCGTACAAACTCGCCCGCCCTAAGTGGCAGTACATAACTCGCGAGATTCCCTATCATTAAACAATCGTAAAGCACTTTCAATCGTATCTTCTCGCCATTTGGAAGAAGATACCGCCAACGCCAAGCTCTAAAAATTGCATTCAAGAAAAACAAAACAATTGCTGGTATGAAGGGCCAGAGTTTAACTTTATATAACGCATCAAGAACTTGCGTCCAATCCATTCTGGCAAAGAGCCATATTAGAATCACAGAACTTATTAAGAACCCTAGTCCAGAATGCAGTTTTTTAGAAGAAAGAAGCATTTTCATACATTCGCAGTGTTGCATAGTTAGGATATTTTTCGAAGATAGCGAGTGGTAAAAATTTCCAATATGAGTTAAATCATTCATGTGAGGACATTATTAATTTTCATAGCTGTGTTTTTGAGCATATTAATTAGCGACTCTTCATTCGCATTAAAGCAGTATAGATGCGATGGCCGGGTACAATATCGCCCCTGCGGTGAGTCTTTTAATGGACAAATAAAGGCGTTATCGGCCCTCTCATCCACTAGGGCAAGATGGTCTCCCAAAAAAGGCAGATCTGGTGAAGAAGCTAGAGTATTTGAAGACAGCTTCGAAAGGGTTTCCATAACCGAGGGCCTATGGAAAGGCCGAGTCGCAGGAGATGGTAAAATTACCCTCAAACTATATATATTTAAAGAAGGCCGCATCCTTGAAACCAGGCATATTGGCTCAGTTGAGCTTAATAACGAGTCAACCTATTTTGCCTTCAAGAGCAGTCTTCCAAGAGACAGAAATTGGACTTGGGTAATCAAGGCTTACTCATAGGATTGAAAAAAATCTGTCTTTAACAAGAAAATGGTAACTGTGCAGTCGAAAAAAGCCTTCGCCTTGCGATAGGCATGATTTTGCTGGCCCTCTAAAGCTTTAATTGGCAAATTGCATGACTTGAATTCGTCTTGTTCAAATTCAAACCCAAAGGGCTGTGCTTTTTGCCTAGCAACATAGTGGCCTCACTGGGGGCTGAACCAGTACGAAAAATAACCCTCGATCCCTCCTCTGATGGAGGGATGCATGTTAAGATTGAAAAATGGATCAAAATTCAGAAAAAAAGGAACCAAAACTCTTAAACTTCATGAGGCGTTTTGCCCCTTACTCAACTATTGACCGTGGCACTGCTCTGGAAAGCAGCGGACAGCTTCATGATATCTCAAGATTATCAAATCAAATCAATGCATATGTGGACGATGAGGATGGCAGGGTCAATCGGGTGCTTCTCAAGTTGATCTCTGAAGAATCTGTAGAGGCCTCTTGCTCCTGCTGCTCGACTGAAGAAATGGAAGAACAATGGTGTGCACATGCGGTTGCTTTATTGATTCATTCAGAGAGAACAGGACTTAGTAATGTTGCCATTGCATCTGGGGACGCTGGGACAGAATATCAGATAAACAGATCAACATCAGCCGATATTGCTGAAATATTGAGAGAACTTATTGAAAGCAATAATAAACCAATAAGCAATTTCTTGGTTCCTGAAGTCAGAATAGGAATTGGCTTTGGCAAAGGCACACTTCTAATCAGACCTCTCTTTAATGGTGCAATTCCCCAACACCATAAATTGTCTCGTGGGGGAAAGGCTTCACCTCGCGAACTTGATAATCTTCTACTACGAATACTCGAGGAAGAAGGACTCTTTGACGAGGAAAGACAGCTTTGGATTCTACAGGATTCTCACACAATCGAAGGTTGCCTTGGTATCTTAAGTGAATTTGAGAATATTTTTCTATTAGACAATCTCAAACCACTGCATTTTGAAAGACAAGAGATTCAAGCCTTCATGAAAGTCACTTGGCTCTCAGCAGCGGTTGATATCACTTTACATTGGATACTCCCGGATGGGAGCATAAAGTATCCGGAAACTCCGGTTATTGGAAGCTCCTCACAATGGACATTAGTCGAGCAAAGTATTTTCAGTCTTTCATCAAGCGCAAGCAATATAGCTGCCCTTTTTTCTCACGCCGCTAGACTTGTGTTGCCTAAGTCTCAATGCGGGCCTCTTTTGGAAATCTTGGAAAGTCATCCCAAAGATCTTGATCCATTCATAAAAGTTAGTAATCCATTAGAGCAGCCAAAGACAAAAATTGCTACACCTTTATGCCGTGTCAACTTTGAGCTTAAAAACAATCCATTTGAGCATTTTCTCTCGAGCCAAAAAATTCAAATAGAAGCTAAACTAGAATTCATTTATCCTCAACCCAAAAAAGGGTCAAATGTTGTGTTTCTTCCCAATCGCTTGGCTGAAAGCGAGGCTCAAAGTCAGCTTGAAGCAATAGGATTTTCTCAAGTACCAGGAAAGAAACTTTACCTGATATCAGGTGACGAAGCACTGAACTTTATCAGTGATGGTCAAAAAGACAACTTTATAGGATGGGAGGTAAATGGCCTTGAGCGTATTAAGACCTCCCTTCGAATAACACCGCTGGAGATAGAACTGCGCATCAATGACGCACAGAGTTCGGGTAAGCAAAAAGGTATAAAGGAAAAAATCGACTGGTTTGAATGCGAAGTTGTCACAAAACGGGATGGGGTTAAATTTCCATTGCATGCTCTATTTGGAAATTTGCGATATGAGAGCGAAGCCTGGGTTCAACTTTCTGATGGTGCATATGCAAGAGTTCCGGGTGGTAGCATGTCTCAATTAAAGACTACTCTTGGTTTTCTAGATTCAAATTTTCGATTGTCGGACACCATTCAAAGCAGGCTAGGCACAGCTCAAGCCTTAAGCCTTTGTACGCAAGAACAGCCTTCTTTCAAGGTGTCCACAACAAAGAGTTTGGATAAACTTGCCACACGCCTCAAGGATTTCAGCAAGATGAAATCCGCCTTGCCATCAAGGAACTTTAAAGGGAAATTAAGGCCATATCAAAAGGATGGCTTGAGTTGGCTTGAGTTTCTTCAAGAGTTCCAATTTGGTGGTATTTTAGCTGATGAGATGGGTTTAGGTAAGACAGTTCAAACTCTCGCTTTGCTTCAAAGACTTAAAGAAAACCAAAAAAAGGGAATTCTTCCAAAATTTCCTAATCTTGTCGTTGCCCCGACTTCTGTCACAACAAACTGGATATACGAGGCCCAGCGCTTCACCCCCAATCTCAAGGTTCTGCTTCTTCAGGGAGCCAAACGACGCGAATACATGGAAAGGCTTGATGAGTACGATATTGTTATCACATCCTATACCCTCCTTCGCCTTGACAGACACCTTCTTGAGGGTTTTGAATTTTACTATATGATTCTTGATGAAGCTCAGAACATCAAGAATCATCAAGCCGCCACCACACGGGCAGCTAAAGCAATCAAAGCTCACAGACGGCTCGCTCTTTCTGGCACTCCCACTGAGAACCGCCCACTAGAGCTGTGGTCCATATTTGACTTCTTAATGCCCGGATACCTTGGTAATCAGGAATTCTTCAGGAATTGGATCGAAAAACCAATATTGGAACATGGCACCTCAACACCAGTAACAAAATTGTTGAATTCACGAACAAGACCTTTCATCTTGCGCCGTTTCAAATCAGAAGTGGAAAAAGATCTTCCTCCTAAAATTGAAACCACTCTTCATGTCACAATGACTCCTATGCAAGCCCAGTTGTATTCGCAGATTGTGGAGGACGTTCGTCCAAGAATCTTCAACTCATATGATTCGGATGGAATGGGAGCAGCCAGAGTTCACATCTTGGCCGCCCTTCTTCGGCTGCGCCAAGTCTGTAATCATCCAAACTCAATCCGAGCTTTTAAGAACCTGCCTGGCTTGGATTCTGGGAAATTCAATGCCCTGAAGGAATTACTGTCTGAGGCCCTTCAGTGTAAACGTAAAATACTTCTATATAGTCAATTTCGTGACATGCTTCAGATTATCAAGTCATGGGCAGATGAAGAGAAGGTTCCATACTGCTACCTAGATGGTCATTCCACAAAGCGACAAGATATTATTGATGAATTTAATAACAATGAAGAGATACGCCTTTTTCTCATAAGTCTAAAAGCTGGAGGTACTGGCTTGAATCTGACTGCAGCGGATATGGTCGTAATTTATGACCCTTGGTGGAATCCTGCAGTTGAAGTCCAAGCAATCGATCGTACTCATCGAATTGGCCAAACCAAAAAGATTTCCGTTTATCGATTAGTTACAGAGAACTCCATTGAAAACAAAGTCATGGAATTGAAAGAACGGAAGTCGAAGTTGATCGAAGCGCTCGTAAACGACAATGGTCTTTCAACTCTTAATTTGACACGAGCAGATCTTGAGAAGCTCTTCGAGCCGCTTCCTAGTGAGTTAATGAATAGCGAAGAAGAGAAATAAGCTCTTCCAATTAGCAGGACATAGCGATTGCAGCAATGGAAAGATAGAGAATTCCAGGAAAAGCTTTGTTTGCTCCTTCGCTCCCACTTTTTGAGCAATTACGAATGAAGAACGTGGGGGTGTACTAATGACGAACTTGAGGGAGCTAAAAGTTCGACTTCCACTGAAGTGTAGAGTCAGGTTGCTGCTTAGCTACAAGGATATCTCATTATTCTCACCTATCTTAGACTCACTGCGTACAATTTTTTAATTAATATAATCAGGTAGTTACAAAAAAACAAAGATACTTAAATCTTAAGTTCCTGAATTTGCGTCATATAAATACTTATATCGTTCCTGATCTTGCTAAATGCTTGTCTTTGCTCAGGAAGTGATATAAAAATTCAAAGTAGGCTTGGAGACTCTGTTTAGGAGTTTAATGGCTCAAGATTTTCAATGTATTAATTCTAAACCATAAAAAGGTGCCTAGCATGTCTGACACATCAAATTCAAAAGCTCGCTTCTGCCTTACAAAAGCTGATCTTGCTGATGCAATTTATACTGCACTTAAAGTGGACAAACAAAAGGCAGCCCAAATTGTTGAAGATTATATTGAAATCATAAAGGATGCCCTTGAGAAGGATGGTAAAGTCATGCTCTCAGGTTTTGGTTCATACGAAGTTAAATTTAAGCCACCCCGTCGTGGTCGCAATCCTCAAACCGGGGACTCAATAATACTAAGAGCCCGCAAGGTAGTAAAATTCAAACCAAGTCAATTACTTCGTAAGGCGATAAACGGTCAGACCATATCAGAAGGCGACGCGGAGAAATACGACTAGATAATTCCTGTCTGGAAATTGAGTTGCAGTGACAGCGAGGAGC
>JAAZON010000122.1 GCA_012797725.1 SAR324 cluster bacterium
GAGCCTAGTTTTGCGGCCAAAGGCCCTACCAATCTGGAGACTCTACTTACTTTCCCCTCCCAGGGATTTTCAAGTATTCTGAGCTCCGATGGCCGAAGTGGTACCATACTGCAACTAGAATTTGATGGTACTGTTACTGGGATGCTTTTCGTTATGCCGTTAAATGTAACGCCAATTGTAGCGCTTCCAATAGCGTGTCCAGTGACATCAAAATAAGCATCAGTTAAACCCTCTGGAACTATGACTGAGCGAGGATTAAAGGCAATAGAAGGTGCGCGGAGGAGGATACTTGTACCACTTTCCTACAGAGCAATAGTTGCCTTTGACAGCGTGACCTTTTCTGTAATGAAATTACCAACACCAAAATTAGTTCGATTGAAGGCCAAACTGGCAATCGCGGCAGTTTGGTTGATTAACAATCGTACCTCGCGCATTTTCTGGGCACAGAATGTCAAGATTGGGATCTCTACCGAAATCAATTACCACTAGCTCCATGGAAATAAGTTCCCGTTAGTGATTGCTAAGGACTAAAGGTCTCGTTGCCTTTGTTAACAAAAGCCAGCATCCTCATTTGATCTCGAAGGGATATTACAATCTCCACTTTATTATCTTTGTTTAGGTCTCCAAGATCTACTATTGAAGAACCGGCGACTCCGGGTACGGATATGCCTCCGCCGAGGCCAGTACTTGCATTGCCTTCCACAGAGACAAAACCTCCAAGCTCATTTGCTCCCAGTTATGTCAACTAAGCCATCACGATTGAAATCACCGGACCTAAACTCTTCTTTGAGATCTGCAGGCATTACTGCTTCAGCCTTCTTGGTAAATGTACCATTACCAGCACCAAGAAGCAGGAACATTTTCTTGGCGTGCTTATGATATGCTGAATAAATAGATCATTTTTACCATTACTATTGATTTCGGCCATGGCAAATGCAGATTGGAGATCTTCACGTTTTGTCGATACTGGCTCCTTAAACATAAAGCTAGACTGTTTAAGTATGATAGAGGTGCTTCAGGTAAGTCGATGCAAAAAAACTATTTATGGTGAAAATTGCCTAAATTTAAGCCCACTATATCTAGTTTTTGGCTGGCCGTAGCTAAATGTGGATGGTATTTGCTCCTGTGAGAGAACCATTAGCGGATTCTTTCATAAATGGAACAATATTAGCAGTATCAAGAATCATGATTTCTAATTTAGAGTCTCCATCAACGTCTGCAAGTGTTACTAAGGTGCAAGCATTGGGAATAGTAGGTGCGAAGGACTAATGAAATTTCCCTTTCCATCCTAAAGGAACAGGAAAAACTTTTTGGTATTTTGAGAATCGAGAAAATTGGGATATGAATTCACATTAACATCAGTAATATCGGACACATTTGAGAGCTTGCACTAATTACTAAATTTGCAACATAAAATCTCAACTGAGCCATAGCTTCTTTGCTGAATCCCACCGAGATAGCATTAAAACGATGATATTTAGGTTGATTTTAAGACCAGGGAGGCTCAAGAAGCGGTATTGGTTGATCGGACTGACCCCATATTTATACAATAAGTTATGTTGTGCCTAGGATAAATGAACTTACCCATGCCAATCCAACGCAATTTAGTGGTTTCTTGTCATTAAATGAATGAAAATATTGCCAGATAATTAGGATCAAGTATAGCTCCAGAGCCATAGGGTCAAGATGGAATTATAAGAGAGATCAAAGTTGACGGCTAAGAATTTCGTATTTGAAAATACAAAAAAAATGCTTATCTATTAGAGGTATGCCTAAATATATTCGCTTGGTGTAAAGAATGGAGTATTAAATTGTCAGTTTCCTATCAAGACTATTATAAAACGCTGGGTGTTGCTCGCGATGCGACGCCTGATGCCATAAAAAAGGCATATAGAAAGCTTGCATCCAAGTATCACCCGGATGTGAACAAGGCCAAGGATGCTGAAGAGAAGTTTAAAGCTTTGAATGAAGCTTATGAGGTTTTAAGTGACCCAGAGAAAAGAAAACTATACGATGAATTAGGATCTAATTGGAAAGCCGGCCAAGAATTCAGGCCACCACCTGGATGGGAACAACAGTTTGGCGGAATGAATTTTAAAGGAGGGAGTTTTAGTTTTGGTGGAGGTAGTACTGGAGCTTTTAGTGACTTCTTTGAAACGCTTTTTGGCGGAGGTTTTGCAAGGAGTTTCGGAAGTGGGTTAGGTGGAGCTTTTTCTTCTGAAGATCTTTTTGGGCAGCAAGCGATGCAGGGGCAGTCCCATGAAGCAGAGCTTAAGATCTCTGTTCGGGATGCTATACTTGGTAACAAGACCAGAGTATCGCTGAGGCAACAGGTTCCAACTTCGCTAGGAGGAATCAAGGAAGAGCTTAAGTACTACGATGTGACAATACCGCCAGGTTCAATAGATGGAACTGTTATACGTCTTGCAGGTCAGGGCGGTAAAGGTCAACAAGGTGGCAAGGCAGGAGATCTCTTGCTGAAAATTAGAGTGCTACCTGACAATACTTTTAGTTTGAAGGGCTTGGATCTGCATGTGAGAGTTCCAATTTCGCCTTGGGAAGCTGCTCTTGGGGCTGATATCGAAGTAAAACTATTTGATCATAGTGTAAGGGTGAAAGTCCCAGCCGGGACACAAAGCGGAACGAAACTTCGTTTAAAAGGGAAAGGAGTAAAACACAAAAGCAAAGGAGCTGGGGATGCTATTGTAGAACTTTATATTGTTGTTCCAAAAAATTTGTCGAAGGAAGAAAAGGAGTTGTTTGAGAAATTGGCTAGAACTTCGAAATTTAAAGCACGGAGCTAAAAAGAAATATGGATTTTAATCGATTCACACAAAAATCGCAGGAAGCACTCTCTGATGCACAGAGCAGAGCCGTTAGAAGAGGGCATACGGAGGTGGAACCTGAGCATCTTCTGCTTTCCTTACTTGAACAAGCTGATGGGATTGTATCCAGGCTATTCAAGAAGCTTAATATCTCAGAAGAGAATTTCAAAGCTGATGTGGAGCGTGTACTTGATAAAAGGCCTAGCGTGTCTGGACCTGGGGTTGATCCCAGCAAGATATTGGTGTCACAAAGACTTGGTAAAATTCTCGTTCAGGCAGAAGATGAAGCCAAACGAATGCAGGATGAATACATATCTGTGGAGCATTTGTTTCTTGGCATTCTTGATGAAGGGGCACATGGACCTCTTTCGAAAATATATTCGTTGTTTGGATTGACCCGAAATAGAGTGTTGGCAGCACTGACAGAGTTAAGAGGGAATCAACGTGTCACCAGCCAGAATCCAGAAGAAACTTACGAGGCTCTTCAGCGATATGGAAGGGATCTTGTGCAGGAAGCTTTAAAGAATAAGCTTGATCCCGTGATTGGA
>JAAZON010000123.1 GCA_012797725.1 SAR324 cluster bacterium
GTATATTTGATATATTTTGATGCTTTTCCGAGCATTCCGAACGTGCCAATGCCAGGCACGAAATCAAAGCCAATATTGACCGCTGTCTCTATTTTTACAATGGTCGAGATCTTGTCGCGTAAGATAGGATTGCTTGTATATAAATCTACCCCCAACTTCTTGTACCACTCAGCTTCTTTTTTGTTGTAGCCAATATGGTCTAATCCCTTTTCTATGGCAAAGTCTTTTGCTTTTGATTCTAGATCTGATTCTTTGTTACTATCACTATTGGATACAGCGCCAGAGATACTATCAAATCCAGACTGAACTGTATCTGTGATATCTCCGAAAAGCCCTAATATCCCAGCCGGGATTTTTTGAACCTTCTCCAACGTCTCAGCAGGGTCAGCCACTGCATTGACTACTGTCTTGGCCATATTTACCGGGGCCATTATTAAGTTAATACCAGCTTTTTTTGAGGCATCCAGAAAGACTTTTGAATTGCTAAACTTTTCAAGTTCCGAAAGTGCAGCGATTTCTTGCTCACGTTCCTTGAGTTGATATGTCCCATTTGCTAAGAGATATCCATAATCGGTATTCAATCCATATATGTTGAGATAACCATTGCTTCGAACCAAATCATCCACCCAGAAATGATTTCCAGATAGCAAATCAGGACTTAAGACTTCTTTTGCATGAAGATTTGGTGGAGTCTCATATTCTCCTAGACTTTGCGGCTGCTGTGCAGGAGCCTCCAATGATATCGTGAAAGAAAATAAGATAGTTGAAATGAGACAGACGATCTTGTGGAATCTAAAAAAAATCATAAGGGACCCCCTGGAATCCTATAGTCACTTACAAGTTTTATTAGATTTAGATAAGCGTGGCCAGTCTGTATCTTCCAATTATTGATACAAACTGGCCAGTATTTCTCAAGCGAAGCTATTCTCCACTCAGAACCCTGACCTTGAATCCAAGTTCCTGGCTGAGAGCAAGTATTTCGCTAAAAATATCACCATAGGCGACGGCAATATGGTTGCTCATATAGTGCGCCATCAAGGTTTCTTGAGTAATGCCAAGATCAGCTGCCATAAATGGCCATTCACTATTAGTCCCCTTCCACCAACTATCTCGTACGTCCCGTGGCAGCTTTACAACATTCCCACGTCCTACATCCATCCAAAGTTCATTATTTCGAATATAAGAACGAGCCCAAGTGATATTACCTGCCAAACTTTCTCCGGTGAAAGTGCCCCCTGCAAAGGGGAAATACTGCTTAGGCTGTCTGTAAGAATGCACCCCCTTTAAGGTGTCTGGATCATGATTGAATGCATATGCACCACAAGATCCAGAATTCAGCAATACCCATAAGAATCGTCCATTATATTCAGCGCCCCAACGAACATCATGGAACATAACTGCTTGATGTAGATTCTTGGCTTTAAGTACTCGCTTCATCAGTTCCATTGGAATGACATTGCCTTGGTCAGCTTCCGTTGAACATACAATGGTATCTCCATTTGATTCAGGGCGGCATGTGGAGTTTAACAAACCTTCCGAGAAATCAGATGGTGGACGAAGTGGTATTAGACCAAGTTGATATTGCCAGCCTATGCAATCGGCGTTGAATTCCTTTGCCAAATCCAAGACTGTCAAATAGTCTCGTAGCTGTTCTTTCGTGGCATTTTCATCGAAATCTTCAGCTCCCTTTTCACCATAATGGAATGTAATTCCTTTTTCCACGACGAAACGATATGCATCATCAATTCGTTTCTGTGAAATTCGCTTGCCGCGGTCTATTATCCAGCATTGATCCACTTTATGTTCAGTAAATCCGTGAGGGAGTAATAAGCGGGGGCCGAAGTATCCGTTAATCATACCCATCGATGTGTCACCCAGCATCAATGTCATTATCCTTTTCCGTCGTATTTGTTGTGCAATATTTTTTGCGATGGATGAAGCTCCTGAAGAAATTTCGCCATGATATGAGATTTCCGTCTGAGGATATTCTATACGCCCAGTGGTGCACCACTCTTCTAGTCTGGACATAAAAAGGTCGTCTTTTGTCCAATCGCTTTCGCTTGTCCATACTCGAGAATGCGATCTTCCAACACTCTCGAGACAAGCGCTTGTGTTAAGAAGTCCCACGAGACCAGGCCAAGTTCCTGAGAAATTGCTAGCTAGTAACAAGGGATTATTTTTCCCGTAAGCACCGTCAA
>JAAZON010000124.1 GCA_012797725.1 SAR324 cluster bacterium
AGATTTCTGGAAAAGCATATGTGATTGAAGGGAAAATTAAGAGTGAGGCTTTAACTGGTCAGGGTTATCTTGAAATGCTCTCTACTTTTCCTAACGGGCAAACATATTTCTCAAGAACACTTTCTAAAAAAGGCCCTCAAGCTGCCCTTTCCGGCAGCTTTGACTGGAGACCCTTTTCCTTGCCTTTCATACGAAGCAAGAATTCACCAGCTCCAAATTTGCTTAGCTTTAATATTAAAGCACCCAAAGGTGCTGTGCTTTACTTGTCTGAAATAAAACTTCTTCAAGGGGCTACATTAGATGAAGGATGGCTGTCCAGAGAAGAGCTTGGGCTCATAGGCGGCGTACTTGGTGGAGTTCTTGGTTGTCTCGGTGGCCTGATAGGTTTACTGAGTGCAAAAGGAAAAGCTCAGAATCTGGTGAAGTTAATAATAGCTCTTTGCATTATTCTTGCGCTTGGACTTCTGGTCACAGGTCTTTTAGCTGCTTTGTATTCTCAACCTGAATATATGTATACCTCATTGCTCATTTCCGGTGCATTTCTTATCTTGCTCTTCGTTTTTGTTCAAAGAAGTGTAAGCAAATGCTATCAGGAAATTGAGCTTCGCAGAATCAAGGCGCAGGATACTCTATAGGACTAAAACAACATGAAAATTGTGGCAGCGTCTATCCTTGTCATAATTCCATGGCTAGCTTGCCTTGCTAATGATTCGATAACTGGCTCTTCTCAATTTTTAATTAATAGACCATTGGAAATATCGATAACTGAGGCAATTGCTCTTGCACAAGCATATGTACGAGAAAGAAAAGTTGACCTATCTGAACAACACATCAACTCTGCGACACTAAAGTATGATGAAGGTAAATACGCAACCGGTGAATACTGGAGCATAAGATGGTCGTAGAACATGGCAAGGATGGGCGCAGAATATGGTCTGCGAGTTTATATGAATAAGCGCATTGTTGAGGAGATTAATGGACCATGAATTTGCCTCTGAAAAGATTTACCCTAGCTCTCATTCTTGCTTTTTTCCCCTATGACACAACAAAAGCAGAATTAATCTTAAAAGATGTGAGGCCAGGGGAGAGCGGGGTGGAGACTTATGAAAAGACCCTAGTCCTGTCTTCAGCCCTGGAATACCTCAACCAGATAAAAAGCTCACTCCAAAGCTTCAAGGCTCTAACTGAAGTCTCCAAGGCTTTGATACAAGAAAATAAAGCTAGAAGTATTGGGAATCTCAACCCCGAAATGCAAAATATCGGATTTCAAAACATGCCCCAAATTATCGAAGGCGTATTAAGAAAGCAAAATTATTTGATTAAAAAACTTCAATTGGCCTTGCTTGAAGAACGCTATAAAACGGGAAAAACAAGGCAAGAAGAACTAAAGAACGCAGAGCTTGAACTTTCAAGTTCCGAACAGGACTTTATTGCTTTTTGGAATGAACTATCACTTGTAGATTAGGATAAACATGGAACCGAAATTTAAGATTGGCATTTTGATTTTATTGATTCTTAAGATGCTCCCAACAGAAATTTTGGCTTGCAGCTGCAACTGGGAAGGTTCCTTCCTAAAGCTTGCACCTCAATCTCCGATAATTATTAGAGGTATTGTAAAGAAGCATACCACGAAAAGCTTCGGGGGTAATTCTGCTGCCAGTGTCGAGATACTGGAAGTCTTCAAAGGGGAACTGAAAGAAAAGACTATTCGCATTGACGGTGACAATGGCATGCTATGCCGAGTCGCAATAGAAAGATTCCATCCTGGGTCAGAATATATTTTTGCAATCAATGGCCCTGGCAGCAAGCCAGCTTACGATAATGGGTTCTCGATATCGTCATGTGGACAGTATTGGCTTAAAGTGGAAAACAACAAGGTGATTGGTTCTATTGCAAAAAATTCGGTGAATTCGGAAATTGAAGAGATGAGTCTTGAAGAATTTCGTTTTCTCTTAAACAACACCTTGAACGAAAAGAGGGATATCATTACGCTTTATGGAGAACTAAAGTCTGGGGAAGAATACATGCGTGAATTTGCCAGACAACTTGTCTTCATTTTAGAAGCTCAGCCTTTGGGGTGGCTTATAAAAGTCAAGCAAGCCAATCAAGAAGAGGATCTCTCACGTCTCAGTCCCCCTCTCCACTTTGGGCCTAACCCAAGAGAGATTGAAGGCTGGCACTTGAGAAATAGCGATAACACCGGTCCGAATGAGGCAGGTGAGAAGAATCAGAACACTCCAGGTGTTGAGAGAGAATTTATATTCTCACCAGAAGTGGGAAAAAGCATTGATGGCCCTGATGCAAACGAAGCACCAAGCCCTGCAGATATCGAAAAGATCTCCAGATTTGGACGAGGCTATTTTACAATTCTTGATTATCGCCTCTCTAACACCGAAGCAGGAAAACAAGCTGGCTTCGACTGGATTAAATTTAGGGTTAATCTTCTCGTCCCGCCTTCATAACTGAGATAAACTCATCTGCCTCGCTCATTGCTACTTCCAGATTTCTAATTAATACCTCGACATTATCTGAGATCTTAGATACTTCTGAATCCAATGACCCTATGGCCTTAGCATTAAGATTATGTTTTAAGAAAAGCACGTTATCTCTAAAAGGCTTAAGTACCGGCTCTATCTTGCCCTCGGCCTTCTTCATAGCTTTTATCATGTTACCATAGCGATCCTTGCTTCGTTCAAGCTGCTCGGCACTTAGGCGTCTTAAGTTTTCGTTTTCATATTGTTCCAATTCGGCTTTCCATTCATCAAAAAGTGCTTCTGAAACGTTTTCTATGGCAGTGATACGGTCCCTAACCTCTTTGGCCTTTGTCTCACTCCTATCAAGTTCGGTTTTTAATTTATTATATTTTTCCTCCAGTTTCCCTCCTGGCACTGAAACCACCGAACGGAATTGTTCCAAGGCAGTCTGGAATTGAGTGCTTGCCTTTGCCTGACTCTCCCTGGCAGCTTCTACTCGCTTCACAAGCAAATCTCTCTTGTGCACGCCTACTTTCTCGAGCGCAGAGTAATAAGCACTGGAACAACCAGTTAATAAAATACAAAACAAAGCGGTAAATATTGACCTAGCCATCATTCTCCTTCCCTAAAGCAAGTTGGATATTCTTAACACAATTTCCGATTAGCACTCAAAAAGTTGATAGTAGCTTCCTTCGGTATCACTTCTTTATACGCTAATTACTTGATTTAGCTCTTGATTTACATACCATGGGTCTTAACTCCATTTTTCTCCCGAATGATTAAATTTGTGATTTCAGAATCAATATATTAGCACCTAATCAAAGAAATTGATCTATAATGAATCTGGATTCCAGATGGTAATCCAAGGAGGGTCTTATGTTGAAGCACTCTTTCCAGGAAGTTGAAACAGAGTATATCGATGACTATTTTGAGCGTGTAAACTATCGCATGTCTATTGCATCGAAAATAGGCAACTACCTTGTTTCCATCTCATATCTTGCAAACTTAGCTGATAACCATATTAGGCGTTTTGATCTGGCGGCGAAACGTTTTCTACGAGCGATGAAATTACATGACAAAATGTCCCAAGCCTTTGAGCGAGTTTTGATGTTTATCACTTTATATGAGGCAATAGATCATCTCTGCATAGTCTTGAATCTTCTTGATTTTGAAAAATTAGATCTGGAGTCATCCCTTGATGGGCATGGTCTATCAGGTGATTCCGCTGCTGAGGTTGTGCATTTACTGAACTCAGTCGATGAGAAAGCTCGAAAAATAATAAGACTTGAAGAAGAAAATCACATTATCGCTGATTTTTATGAAGCCTTTGATGAGAAACAGGGATTAACGTACACGACTCTTTCTCATTGGCAAGATTTCGTAGCAGGTTCAATTCAACAAAGTTTTCGTGATTATTTTAAGAGTGCTCGTCAAGCGGTTCATTATCGTCTAGAACAGAAACCTCGCTTCTGGAAGAACCAGAGTATCAGGCAATATTTACACAGAAAGAATTATAAGGCCCTGCTGAGAGTAATAGGAGATTTAGAAGGCGCCAAGCTCTGATATCTTTCCGCAAACATTGGGAAATTCAATACTGCTAATACATCAAACAACTATCTTTTGCTTGAACACCCAGCAAAAACCCTGTCAGACAAATCACACCTTCCACAGGTCAAAAGCTTTCCTGGCTGGATTGCTCAAAAAGACATTAACGAATTAAATAGTATCTGCTGGCACTGCAGGCTATAGAATTTCTACCTCTTCTAACCTCTTAATTGAAAGCCCGACATCCTTACTGAAGATTGGCAGAAACTGCTCGCCTTATCCCCTATAGCCCACTTTAATAAAACATTCCGAGTTCTTCTTGGGTCGCAGGCCTTGGCGCTAGAAACTGGAATTACAAAGCTCACATTCACCTATTATTTTTTTGATCTATTGCAACCCATGGTGTAGCAACAGTCTTCTCTCTATGAAGAAAACGTCCATGAGATTCAGAACATTTCCCAAGCTTCCGGCAGTGTTACTAGTCTGCTGAATAACAAAGGCCAAACCATCTCTGTGAAACAGAAACCTTCTGTCATCTTGAATGAAAAATATTCGCTAAACGCCTATCATTCTCCAAGTTCACAAGCTTTTTATAGTAAGCTGTGCCTTATAGAAAATTGACCGAACTAGTTAAGCAAAGCTCATTATTAAAAGCTCCAGAAAGGGTTGAGCAATCTAAATGCAAAGCCGTTTTTTCTACCACCTCCAAAGTCAGGACTAGCCCTCGTTATAGTCATTTGCGCATAAGCTAGTGCTGCGTTCAGAAAGCCTTTTCGCTTCCAAGAGCCACCGCAAGAGAAGCACTAGCAACCGGAGGGAACCAAAAGATAAAGCAAATCTACATCTCAGAAAGAGGCACCACCTAACCAATCGACCAGTTTCTAGTGAAAAAACTTATTGAATGACAGACTAGTGAGCACAAAAACAATAAACATAATTGACTTGCTAAGGCTTTCCACATTTCGACCCCAAACATTGTGGCGCTCTCCTGGGGTAATTGTAATTTCCTTCCGAGATAGAAAAGAGGTCGACGTGGAAGTCGACCCTCCGAATAATCGAGCAGGGTTCAATGTAAATATGGTCAGGAGGGCCTCGCTTCCTCCTTCGCCCTGGCCAAAACCAGGTGCCACGGAGAGGACAGGTCCGCAAAGCCGATAAATCCTTCCCAGAAACCTAGATAACTAGCTCCATATTGATAATATTGTCCTGCTGGGAAGCGACCTTGAAGCCTTCAGATTGAAGTATATGCAGAGAGCGTTCATCATCTACCATGGCTTGGCCATAGATCTTTTTCATCCCTTCTTCACTTGCAAAACGCCTCAAATCTCTAAGCAACTCCTTCCCTAGCCCTTTATTTTGAAATTGATCGCTAACAAGCAAGTGGAAGCGCCCAGCCGAAGTATTTGGAATCTTCATGAGTCTGCCAATACCAATTGCCGTAGGGACCCCTGAAGCCGGATCTTTGCTTATGCCGATCAAGGCAATTTCACGATCATAATCAATGAAACAAATACGAGCGAGTTGCTCGTGTGCAACTCGTTGCACAAGTCCCAT
>JAAZON010000125.1 GCA_012797725.1 SAR324 cluster bacterium
GGGATCTGAGCGTTCTGCATCAATTGGCTTTGTGAAGGGCCAGATTAGTTCGGGACAAGAAGAAGCGATAAAACGTCTATTTAAGCCAGAATTTCGAAATAGACTAGATGAAACCGTTTATTTTAAAGCCCTTCCAGTAGAAGTTGTAAAGAATATTGTTCTGAAATTTGTTCATGAGCTTGAATCCCAACTTAAAGAAAGGAAAATTTCATTTAGTTTATCAGATGAGGCCGTAGAATATTTAGCGAACCAAGGTTTCGATCCAGAATTTGGGGCTCGCCCAATGGCACGGTTGATTCAGAGAGAAATTAAAGATCCATTGGCTGATGAGATTCTTTTTGGAAAGTTGCAAGGCGGCGGCAGGGTCAAGATCAATCTGAAGGAT
This sequence comes from SAR324 cluster bacterium, assembly GCA_012797725.1. The sequence continues at coordinate 386 of JAAZON010000125.1, forward strand.
GGAAAGCTGGTTTTTGATTATTAAGCTTTGTGATCTAAAAAACAATGTCATCCCTAGCCCGTTTTTCTTACGTTCTGTGAGAAAAATGGGCTAGGGCCATGGGAACTCTACAAGAGACTGAAGAGCTTAGATTTAGACTAATGAGAGTCTTCGAATTTTAATACCGATTATATATCTATCAGTTGATTGCTATATATGTTAAGGAAGAAATTTCATTATATGATCATTAAAAAGCAATAGTTGTCAAAAGGATAAAAGTTTTCGAACATGTAAAATTAACGAAAAAGTTTGAGGATTCTCTTCAGAAGCTCTACCAGCCAGACCAAGATCAGTGAGAGTTTGGAGGAATTAACCGCATTAAAGATGGAGATGGGTTTTAAAGCCTGAGTCTATTGAATCTTTGACAAGTTAGATCCTTCCCCGGAAGATTTGGTTATTGATATAGGGTTTAGAAGGGGTTTTTATGCTAAATACATAAGAAGCCTTACTTATTCCAGATATATTGGAATTGAATACGATTGGGTCATTATTAAAGAAGCTAAGACCAAAGTACCTCTGAAAAATTTTGGCTATTTGAAGCGGCACAGTTGATGAAGCGATATTGAATGAGGTTCTTGAACATGTTTCGGATGATAGAGCTGCCTTGAAGGGAATTTTTAGAAGACTTGAGCCAAGTAGGAAACTTGCCCTGACAGTTCCCAATGCAAAATGTTCTTTTCTATTGGGATCCCATCAAATAGATGAAAACCTGATTAAAATTGCTACTGAATTGCCAAGGCATCTTTGCCAGGGGTTGGATAAATCATGAGCGATGATATACAGAAGAGGAAATTAGAGCCCTTGTTTATAAGACTGGATTTGAAATTCGAGAAACAACTCTTTTGACCTGCTTTCGTTTTCCATTTATGCAATTTCTGGTTATGGAATTGGAAAGAAAATTCAGGTTCGTGGATTTGCGCCTCGTTATTTAGCCACGTCTGTCGATCGTTATTCGCGATCTCCTGCCAATCGAAGAAAGTTCGAGATAATTTCTTTGCTAAGAAATGTTTTTGAGGTGGTAGATGCATCAAATATAAAAAGACGACCTAGGTCTGTATCGATTTCTTTCGGGAATCGTTTTAGAAGTGCCAACAATCTCTGCAGATATTCTAGGATTGAAAGTATTTCCACAGGCCACTGGCTTTGGTGACATTTTCAGAATAGACGATCCTCCTGCATTAGCAAAAGCAGTTGTTGAAGCTGTGAAGAACAGAGAAACAATAATGGGGAAAAAAAGTAATGTTGCAGTTGTATTGGACAAAGGCAAAATCCTGGGGACTTGGCGCAAAATTCTCATTCAGCAGTGAGGTAGTTAAATACTACGCGTTGCAGGAGCGTTCATACTATCTGAGAAAAATCAAGAAGGAAAAATAAAAAAATCTCAGCACTGTCTGATTTAGGCAGAAGATAACTGTTTATGGCCTTTTTAAAAGATATCCAGCAGATAAAATTCCCCCGCCCTTTGAGAAACTCAAAGTAATTTACTGAACCGAGCCTCTTCGAAAAGATTTGAAGCTGGAGCTGGAACGCATGGTATTGAGCTTGCATCCTCAGAAGCAATGGAAACACTTGCCGAGGGCGCAGCCAATAATGCAGCTAACGAACTTCTTAGTGCTGGCCATTAGGCACATAGTCCCAGTCTATAATGGGGACTTTGGATGTACTGCAGGTTTCATCCTTAGTCACCCAGAAGTAAACGCTCCACAAAGCCCAAGAGTATCACTTAGATAGGATCGGTATATAATCAGTCGGTCCCATCCGTGAAGACGACTCTCCTAGTGGAGACGGAATCTTCTGTTTTCCAAGTGGGATTATCCCGCTCGTCGACCGCGGGATCTGAAGAGTGTTAGCATTCCTTCATATCCACAGGTCTTGTGCGCTTGAGCGAGTCCCCACGCCAGAAGATCCGTGTGCGTTCGGCTTCTGGGCATTATGCCAGACCATACACTACTCTATTTGAGTAGCTGCATATATGTCGCTCCAACTTGCTTTTCAGCTGGTGTGCTTCTTAAGCTGCATTGTATCGTTCACGCACTGCATAGCTTGATTTGTAGTTCCTATCATCCCTTAAGAGCGAGTCGGTTGATTGAGGGTTTCGACGTCCTTGTCGCTACAACCGATGAAGGGTTCGCGCTAGGTGACGCGACGCTCTTCGAGGACGAAAGGGTGTGGAACTACGCTTCCACAGCTACTGCCGCACGGGGTTCGTCCAACTGCGCCCGCGAAGCCATTCCCAGCCAGCTTCAAAAGCTGCTGGATCATTTCATTTAGGTGGTGCTCGTGGCGATATTTTTTTCATATCAGCCTCTTTTTTTATCCTTTAACCGGTTTCAATAACTCAAGAGCAATGCTTGGCTGCATATTCGCATGCGCGAGTACAGCAGAAGCTGCTTGCTGAGTAATTTGTAGGGCTGCCATTTTTGCGACTTCGAATGCGGTATCAACATCTCGTATCTGGTGCTCAGCTCCAAGCAAGTTTTCTCGTACCGATTGAAGGTTATTTACTGCTATTTCCAGGCGACTTTCTGAAGCACCAAGAGCTCCTCTACGACCTGCGACATTGTCAATTGCATCCCGAACGGCAGCTAGAGCAGTCACTGCTGCTGCGCGAGAATCATCCTCAGTTGCGGCGATGATGCTGTACATGAGGACTGAAGATCCTCCAACTGCGAGATCCAGGGCTTCGAGAGTGGCGCTAATTGCATCAATTTGAATTCTTGAATTCGAGAATGCATCAAAACCAACCTGGGCGAAGATTGTTCGGGAATTGGACAACAGAGTCATGTTGTTGAATTTTGTGATTTTTGCGATACGGTCTATTTCTGATCCCAATGCAACAAATTCTGCATGCATTGCAGAACGCTGCAAATTGCGGAAAGTACCAGTTGCTGACTGCTGAGCAAGCTCAGCCATTCTTTGTAAGATGTTGGAGATGGTTTCAAGAGCTGAATCTTCTATGCGGACTAGAGAGATAGCATCGTTTGCATTTTGTATGGCGACGTTTGCAATTAGGGCGTCTCTTCGTAAAACAGCAGCGAGGTGTAAACCAGCCGGATCGTCTGAGGCGTCATTGATCCTCAAGCCTGAGGAAAGACGCTGATAGGTCTTGCTCAGATCCGAACTAGCGGCGTTGAGCGCACGCGCAGAGCGCAGCGCTGCGATGTTTAACCCTATTGTAATACTCACTGTTTAGAACCTCGTCTTTTAGCGCGCTAATAACGAAGTTCAGTTGTGTGAAGCATTACTATGTAACCCTTCATTCTTCGCCTTCTTGGCTAGCATTAAGCCAACTTCTTCCTTGAGTTCCTGCAAAACACCCCTGTAAGCAGAAACATAGCCCTCAAGGAGATTTATCGACTGGTGAATAAGGGGTCTTTAAAAGAATCTTCCTAACTCCTTAAGAACTTGATGGAATTTGGGATTTATCAATCTTTAACTTAAAGGAAAATCCAATAAAAATGAGTTATTTCATATATTTAATTATCATCGACATGGCAAATATTGAATATTATTGAAGAAATTTTCAAGGATTTTGCATCTATAGACTTGTACAAATTTTTCGCATTTTTCTACGAGAATTTCGTAAGTGGAAAGCCGAGAGTCATTAACAGATGAATATAAACTGCCAAAGTTTGGCAAAAGCAAAATGAACTGGTCCTGTGACTTTAGTCTTCGGCCTGTCGTTGTTAAGGATGATGGCAACATAGAAATCCGAGGAATTTGTTATAACACAGGAAAGTCTTCCTGGTTAAACCCGGAAGCTTCTGACAAGCTGACATTTTTTATTGGGCCTAAACTATTCAGTGAAACATCCTCCGAAATAGTGTGGGAGAGCAGAGTTAAACTTCCCAGGGCCGAAATCCTACCGGGGGGCTCCTTCTTCTTTGACTTCGAAATCATTCCTGAAGAGATTGAGAAGGGCAAGTCCTATTTTCTTGACCTTGACATGGTTAGGGAAGGAAAATTTTGGTTCAAAGACAAAGGTTGTAAACTTCACAGATTTCGTTTCACTTGGCCAGAGGACACAAAGGAGAGCCCCTCTGATGTTCTTAATTTATTTTCAGAAAAGAATCTCAGAAAAATCGAAGCAAGCTTTTTGCAATATAGAGCAGAGTTCCTGATAGAGGAGCCATTTCTAAAAGACGGATTTCTCTTAGACTTAAAAGGCACTGTAACCAATCGTGGCACCCTTTGCTGGGATAATCAAAATGTTGAAGCAGGGCATGAATATCGAGTTGGCTTGAAAGTTTTGAGTGAGGGAGGGGCCAACGAGGTCTTGTGGGAAACACGATATGAACTACCGCGTAAGGTAATCGAAAGTGGAGAGTCTGTGGACTTTCAATTTTTACAGAAGCTAAATGAGTTCAAAGGAGAAAATCTTATTATTGAACTCGATATGGTCAAGGAGCAAGAATTTTGGTTCAAGGGACAGGGCACTTTGCCTCTTCGTTTTAATATCAAAATTCCAGACGTGCTTCCAAAGGGAGATCGAAAGTTTTACGATTGCAAGTTTGAAATAAAGGATCCAATTCTTCGCCGAGGAATTTTGCTGATCAGTGGAACGGCAATTAATAATGGGCTCTTTGCTTGGGATAACAGAGAAGAAGCTCCTGATAAACCTATTCGAATTGCATTAACATTATTCAAGAAAGGCAACACGGGAGATATTTTGCAAGAGCATAGATATGAACTTCCGTCGGATTGTATAAATGTTGATGAGCGAGTAGATTTCAACTTTAATATATCTACCTTTACTCTAGAAAAAGGAGAATACGATTTAGAAATTGACGTGCTAAAGGAAAGTGTTTTTTGGTTCCATGAGGATCCAAATACCCGCCTGCATATAGAATTTACGCAAGTATCAAGCCCACAAACAATATTAGAGCCCAAACAGCTTGGACCTAATGCTCTCAAGTTCTTAATGGAATTGGAGAATGCAAGTTTCTTAGTGATTTCTCCTCTCTTGCCCCTTTTTGACAAAGAGACAGGCGGAAAGAGAATGTTTGAGATCCTTCGAATATTACGCGAGAAGAAGGTTGACATAACATTTCTATACGAGCATGAAGGTGTTCGAGATGCCAAGCCTTATCTTGATGCGTTGGAAGCAATGCAGATTACAACTTCAAAAGGTCCACTTGGATTTTTAGCAGAACGTTCGGATCTTGATTTTGATGCGTGTATTTTGGCCTGGCATGAATGTGCTCAAAAATATATGCAAACTATTAGAAATCTTCTTCCGAACACGAAAGTTATTGTTGATTCAGTTGATGCACACTGGATAAGAGAACAACGATCCTTTGATGTAGGAGAGTCTCAATATTCTGAAGCAGAACTTAACGTCAGAAAATCTCAGGAGCTTAATACTTATCAGAGTGCCGATCTGGTTTGGCTGGTTACAGATGCAGACAGGGAGGCTCTAATAAGTGAAAGACCTGGGATTAGGACCCGAGTAGTTCCAGTTTTAAGTGTTAAAGAGAAGCGCTACATCGAAAATCCAAAAGGGAATACTGTGCTTTTTGTGGGAAACTTTAAACATCCACCAAATGAAAGTGCAGCACTTTGGGGTGCGGAGATTTGCGAACGTTTCAGGCAAGAGACAGCATTCCCTCTTAGATATGCTATTGTAGGACGTTCTCCTACACCCGCCATTCAATCCATACACAATGGAAATAAAACAATAGTATATGGAGAAGTGAAGGATCTATATCCATATTATCGAAATGCACGATTAATGCTTTGTCCACTGAAATCAGGTGCAGGAATAAAAGGCAAACTTTGTGAATCAATTTGTTTTGGAATTCCTGTAGCGACGACAGACATAGGCAATGAAGGCATCAACTTTGAAAACAAAACTGATGCATTTATAGCGAATACTACCGAGGAATTCGTAGAAGTCCTAAAA
>JAAZON010000126.1 GCA_012797725.1 SAR324 cluster bacterium
ACCTTAGAATGCTTGGAAAGAATTCAGTTAAAATTCTAGCCTTAATGGCATTGTTGCTAGCCTGCCTCAGTGAGAGCCTAGCGCAGCAGCTAACTAGCGAACCCGTCATTGAGTCTCGTTGTAAGAATACAGTGCAACTTGGAAAGTTTAGAGATGGGGGCATTCTCTATAAACCTGAAAATGTCCATGGTGGGAGAGGGGTTACTTTTCTTGTTCAGAATTTTAAATATTGGTTTGGGCCAAAAAAGAAGAATATCTACGATATAAATTGCAAGAAACGAATTGGTTCAGTCGTGATGTGGTCAAGGGGTTATGCGTATGGAGAACGATATTACAGCAGGCCCTATGGAAGCCGTGATAACGGAGCAAGTCTAGCTAGAAAAGCAAGAAATATTAGCGGTCGGCCCGGTGGAATCGTTATTGTAAATAGAGAATTTTCCGTTCGTATAAAGGATTTTAGAAAGCGGGAAGGTTTTGTTAGAGCGCCTTAGAGGCAGAGCTTAGGCGCCAGAAACCAACAAATCACCATCTTTGAAGATCTTAACTGTTTTTGTCTGAATATGTTGATCAAACGTTACTAGCCTAATATTTGCATAGCAAGCAAGTGCGAGCAGATATACATCGCTAATCTGGCGATAATCTAGTAGATTTGAGGACTCGAAGATTGTTCCATCACGAAATGATAATTGCTCTGAAAGAAAGCAATGACATTTATATTTTGAAATGGGCAGCTGTAATGTACTTAGACCTTAGACAGAAGTGTCAGTTCTGTTTCCTGGATAAGATGAGTTACTTATTACTCTTATGAAACCGTTTTCCGTTGATGGTGATGTATGATATCCGCGCTTAGCAGCTGATTCTAGAAACCATTGCCGAGCGATTGCGTGATGTGTGTGTGAAGAGTCCATCAATGCAACGAGTACGTTTATTTACATCAGGGGAATCTTTTAATTGCTCTCTCGTGGCACTCACTCTATCAATAAACTCCTGAGAGAATTTCATCTACCATTTCGGGAGTGACCGGTTTTGCCTCTGCACGAGCTGGCAATAATGGTATATCCGAATCGTTATTTGTCTTTCTTTGGGTCTGGTAGTAGTGAATAACAATTTCCTCGACTTCCTCCCCAAGGGTCTTCTCCTCTCGTTTGCATAGAGAAGACAGGAATGTGTGCATATGATCGCTTAGTTGTATGGTGGTTTTCATAACATTAGTATCGCAATCTGCTATCAGATATTAAGTACCTCCCCACTTTCGATTTCCTATTAAAATTGGTAGTAGCACTGGAAAATTCACAACATGCTAGATGTATTACCTAAAGAGTGTTTTTTATAAGGCGAAAGCTGTTTTGAGTTGAACACTTTTATCGGGCGGCTAACAGGGTGCATGAATTGTTGCAAATATGGCTGATTGGCAAGTTATCGTTCGACCAAAGCCTGAAGAAAATCTGTTTCGCCGCGCAACCAGGGCATTAATTGTAGAAGGAGCTGGCAGTCTCAAACTTCACTTCTCGATTATAAAGTCAACTCGTCTTCTCGGGGATTCTTGAGCTGCCGCTTATTATGTTGAAGGTATAAGACCACCCCCATCGCATCCGATTGGGCATCCTTTGAAGAACAGGTCTATTGTTGGAATAATTACAGGTATTAGTCTTCGATGTGATGGAAAATCTATTTTTTGTTTATCTTCACTTAATGATGAGGAAGGGGGAATGGACCCTGTGGTCGAAGTTTCTATTGCTATCGTCTCTGCTTGGCCATCTTCGGTAAATTTTGGATGATTGCTTAAATAAGAAAATGGCTTTGCAGGCGCAGGAACCCCAACTCTCATTCGTGTCATTTGCTCTGTAGTTTGACCTCTACATTCGCCTTTTATGTTAACAAATCCTATCTTTTCAGCGTCTTTGCTCATCAAGAATTTATCAAGCTGTCCCCACTTAGGATTCCTTTTTGTATATTCTCCTCTATCCCCTCGGAGTACTTTGGGATCACTGCTAAATTTTGTTTCGGGGACTTTGGCCGCTCTCTGAGCAATATTTATGAGCTGAGTTTGAAGTACTGCTGCTGCATCTGCTGCAGCTTCTGTCTTTAGATCCCATTCTTTGCTTTCGATTTTCCCTGCCGCGTTTTTATAAGACGAAAGAA
>JAAZON010000127.1 GCA_012797725.1 SAR324 cluster bacterium
CCTTGGAGGATGTATAAGGTGACTCTAAGGACACCGAAGAGTCAAGGAGGAAGACGGTAAGGATACCGAACGAACAAGGACGTTAGGAATCCCTCAATAAAGCCTTCCACTGATTAACCTTAAACACACACAAAAAATAAGCGGAAATCGACATAAGGTCGAACCGATAGATTTGCGCGACGAGATGGGGAAAAGCCCAAAATGTCTCGAATAGGTAAGCTGCACCCAAAACTTGACGCGCGAGGAATTACACGGAGGTTGAGATGGCAATATCGTTGCAGACTAATGTAGCATCGTTAGAGATTTCTAATAAATTAAATAAAACTTCAGAATCAATCAGCGACACCTTTGGCAGATTGTCATCGGGATTGCGCATCACCCGTCCTGGCGACGATCCAGCAGGTGCCCAAATTGCAGATACCTTGAAAGCACAGGCCAAACTTGCCTCTGCTGCAATGATGAATGCGAATACTGCAATAAGTTTCACATCTATAGCTGACTCTGCGCTGTCCGGCGTATCTGACATGTTAACACGTATGGCAGAGCTTGCCGAGCAGAGCGCTAACGGAGTTTATGCGAATTCCCAGCGTTCAGCTCTTTCAAATGAGTTCGTTGCATTGGGATCGGAAATTCAAAGAATAGCAAAGACCACTCAATTTAATGGTGTGTCACTTCTTTCAAACAGCCAGACAGTAACCATTCAAGTGGGTATTGACGGAACGACCCTTTCTCGTGTCGACTTGGCACCAATCACAGGAACATTGAATGCTCTAGGATTAGCTGCAAGTGGATCTGATTCATTAACTTACTCAATTTTGGGCACTACAGAGGCAAACTCATATAGTGCCTCACGCGCGGCACTTGATGCTGTCACTGGTGCACTAAATAGTTTAAATGCCACCAGAGGTTCAATTGGTGCAACTGAAAGCCTCTTAAAAACAGCAATTAATTATCTTCAAGTGAGTCGTGAGCAGTTCTCAGCAGCTGAAAGCCGTATTAGAGACGCAGACATTGCAAGTGAGGTTTCGTCAATGGTGCGTCAACAGGTTCTTCAGCAGGCACAATCGGCAGTATTGAGCCAAGCGAATCAACAAGTAGCTTTAGCACTGACTTTACTGCAGTAAGCAGCTGAAGCCTTTTGGCTAAGAAGAAAGTAGCCGCGTAAAGGCAAGACCTAAACGCGGAGAGGATGGTTGTCAAAAGAAACAAGCTGCGTGAGGTTGCAGCTGATTAATCTCTCGAGAAAGAGAGGAACAAAAATGCGCCCCTTTAATAGAACATATAGCCCAGGAAAGATCCTTCCCAATTCGCGAGTGGAATCCAAGAGCCTGTTCAAAGGTGCGCTCGACGATCTCAGACGAATTTCTTACATGACAATGAAAGCTAGGCCGGCAAAGTCGGACTATCAGCACATTGTCAGACAAGAGTTCTCTAACGAACTACATGGATGTAGTTCCACGACTTAGACTGTTCTGAGTTGAGGTGATCCTTTTCTCCAAAAGGAGAATGAAGAGAGCATTTCGAAGTCAAGTCGGAACAAAAAGGATATTATGTAAAGGATTTACAGCTTATGGATTGAGCAACATAAAGAGGTAGCAGATCAGAAGGAACTGACTTTGCATTCTCATCAGGCGAGGCAGAAATTATTGATTAGATATTTTCTCTCTCGCAACAACAGAGAAGCATTCTGCGCCACTTGAAAAAAACAACTAAGGCAAGGAGCCATTGCAGAAGGGCGTAAGGCTCTGTTTACACTAATGTTTTAGGTGTAACAAAGGGCGAGCACTCTTGGGCGAGGGCTAATTTTGAAAAAGCACGGAAGTTGCGTGAAACAGTAGTTTTGCACCAACAAGGAGGTAGTATGAGCAATCGAAGTTCAGGAATCACATTAAACATCAATTTGGAAGATCTCATAAAGGGATTTGATGCCCACGAACAAATCAAGAGAGGGGCAGAGCCAGTAAATCCTGAAGAATCAAATAAAGATGAATTCAAAAAGCGAAAGAACATTACACCCGATTTCGCTCAATCATATTCAGGTAAGGGTATGCTTTTAGATGTAATTATCTAATATAAAATCGTATGTTTTAAGATTTCACACTTCAAGTTTAGATTTTAAGGATAATATGGTGGCTTTTCTTAATACATTCTCCATCAACCTCCTATGGCCATCATACTCCTTAAAATCTCGGCTTGAGAAATGCGGGGCCTGCATTACTGCTTTCCGTTCATCCTCCAATGACCTCCGGCAGCTATGCAGGTTCCAATTTTCTTGAAAAAAATTAAAAAAAATATGGTCCATCAAAATAAAAAAAGGCCCAGTTTATAAAGAAACTGCAGGGTTTCGACGAAGTCTTTCTGTGAGTTCGAAATGAATCGAACATATTGGAAGACGCAAGAAGCATCTCCAATAATGAGTCAAGGAGGAGACAATGATACATCCTGTAACAGCTTCAATTCCAATTTTCGCTGAGATCATTCCAAACTTATCTGAAGGAAAGGCAACATCAAAACGGAAACAGGATTCACGTTACGAACACTCAGAAACACTAACAACTATTTCAAAGACTTCAAAGCCTACGAATAGCTTCACAGGAGCTTTAGTAAACGTTGAAGCATAGAGAATTGGTAGTTTAGAGCCCAAGAAGTAGCACACACACCACAAACACCACAGCCTGGATCTCTCGCAATACGTTAGATCCAGGTCTTTTTTTATTTTCATCAAAACATCACTAGCTCATCACCCTACCGTATCACTTCGAAGTCCAGAATAGAGCGTGCTGGGAAGATGTGAATAGGCCATGAGAAAATTAGATAAGTTGCAGAGATAAGCATTATTAGCCTGTATGATAAAAATGACTTAAAAAAAATCACTTTTTATTTTTGGGACAAATAAAACAAGCTAAAGTTCCTGTAATGTTAGTCTACGTCCGATTCTGCTAGAGCAGGTTCCTTACTAAGAGTCCTCAACTTCTGTAGTTGCTCTTCTGTCAAAATGCTTCTTACCTTCAACATTCTTTGAAGCCTGAAATTATTCAACTCTCCAAGAGTCTGATTAACCTTATTCATCTGGAGCTTAATTTCTTCATCTGGAATAGTCTTGTCTCTAATCATTGAATTTAGAAGCTCTCGTTCATTTCTCAACTTTTCTTTAATTTCCTTTCCTTGCCCTGGTTTTTCACAGGCTAACTTTTCTTGTTGCTCCGGACTCAAATCAAGTTTCCCAAGAATCCATCCTTGCCCATGTCCCCTCCAATTTCCTTTCCCGAAGCCTCCACCATGGCCCTCTCTACCTTGAGCATTCGAACAAACCGGAAAGATTAATACGAATCCAATAAGAACAATAATGGAGCTAATGAGAGCCTTTTTCATGATAACAACTCCATCATAGCAAGATCTTCATCGAAGATATCCTCAGAAAAATCATCGTCAATTATCGCTTGCAAATACTGATTAGCCTGAACAGAAATATCCGTGGGAATAGCAGCTTTATCAAAATTCAAATAATAAGTTCCCAAAGCCACTATCCCAAGCAATAACGTTGCTGGAACAAAACGATATAAAGGCATTGGCCAAAACTTCTCTTTATTAACACTTTCCGCTCTGACTGACTTTGGAATATTCAGTAATCTTTCTCTCAGACCTTGCGGAATTTCCACCTTCATATTTGCATCGAGTTGCGCCTGCAAGCTGGAATACTGTTCGTCACTAAGCCCTTCACGCCACTTTGCATCAAGTTCAGCATCAATAACACTACGAGGCACTTTCTTTTCCATCTTCGTTAATATTAAAGGTTTTTCCTTAAGTTTAAAACGTACGAATAGCTCCTTTGGTTGTCAAACTTTTTTATCATTGCGCTCCAAGATAGCCAGTTTAACCTTTTCGACAGCCCTTTTTAAATGAGATTTCACTGTTCCTTCATTAATACCAAGGATCTTTGCGGTCTCTGCGGTGGAAAAGCCGTGCCAATGGCGCAACAACAAAATCTCCTTTTGACGCTTGGGAAGAGCATTTATTGGACTGAAATCAATACATTGTGTATCTGCTTCAATTTTAGGTTCATGTGAAAAAAAAGATCTCTTCAATAAACTCCATCTTTTCCACCATCTTTTTCTGTCGATGCACTTGTTCCTGGCAACTTTAAAGAGCCATGGTCTCACTTGTTCCAGCTTCTCTTCTCCTTTTAGACTCTTAAAAGCTTGAAGAAATGTGTCTTGGGTGACTTCTTCGGCATCATGAACAGAAGTCATAATCCGGTAAGCATAGGAATAAATATCTCGATAACAAGCTTCAACTATTTCATTCCAATATTCATTATTCATGTCAGAAGACTTGCCGCGATAACACTTTGATAACAAAAGAATACTTTTTCTTTCGCTAAAGGACAACCAAACAACAAATTCAATCGTTGCAAAGATTAATTATATCAGATGGCCTTAAGACAAGGTCATAGCATTGAGAGTAAATACTTTATATACAATTTCGATACGACAACGGAGGAAATAATGCATCTTAAACACCTAATTCTCGCGACAACTACAATACTTCTGATAGCTTCAAATGACAATGCACTGGCTCAAAAGGGTCAACAAGGTCAAGCAAGAGAACACTTTTTACAACAAGAAAGTGGCAAAGCCTATCAAGGCGGTAGAAAAGCTTTAAAAAAACAAAAACAGGCCCAAGGGAAAAGAAATTCTTCAGGCAGATGCTGCCAGCAGGTAACCAGCCTCTCAGATCTAAGTGATAAAGAAATTTCATCTCTGAAATTTATGTATGAGGAAGAAAAACTCGCGGGAGATCTTTATGAGTATTTTAGCAATAAATGGAATAGCCAAATTCCATTTCAACAAATTGCCTCATCTGAGGATAGACATAAAGCTGCCATTGAAAAACAACTCTCACTTCACAATGTTGACATAAGCGACCTAACAGGCAATGCAAAAAGTACATATAGCAACCAAACTCTTCAAGCCCTTTATGATGAATCTGTAGACAGAGGTAATACCTCGTCAATTGAAGCCCTAAAGATAGGAGCCGAAATTGAAGAACATGACATAAAGGATTTAAACGCCGCTATTGCCGAGACAAATGCTCCAGAATTTAAATGCATTTACAGCAAGTTGATGGAGGCATCCAAAAAACATCTGATCGCATTTGTAAGACAGTTATCCATGAATGGTGTCAATTATACAATCAGTGCATTGAGTGACGAAGACTTAAACAGCATTCAGCAAAGAAAAGGCAAAAGAGAATGCAAAAGGATGAATAACATCGCACCTGCTGCTGTTTAAAGAAGACTTTCCTTTTAAAATTAAATTAATCGATAATAACGCATAAAACCTCTTCAAATTAGGCTTCGTGCGTTAACTTTTTCTCAGGAAGGCAATAACCTCACCTCCTCTCCCATGCTTCGCATCTAGAGGTTATTGCCGCATAGTTCTCATCAATATCGATTGCCCTTTGCCTTTTATTTAAAGTTTTCGAGAAATCTTCCATGAAATCATCAAGTATGAGCTTCAAATCGTCCTCTATTTCTTTCTTTTTGATCTCATAAGACTCAAATTCCTGCGGTGCTGAGGCATCAGGAAGGGCACCTTTAGTCATTAGAGTGGTTTTTAGTATTCCAAGAAATTCACTGTGGGTATCTTTCAAAATCTTCACATGTTCATTTTCATGCTTCTGAATTTCTCGATATTCACAAGAGCCCTCAGGATATTCTGAAGGAATAAAGATATCCACCAGAGGAACATTGAAGGATGCATCAATATTTTGAAGCCAAGCGCATCCCTTTGAAGAGTCTTTATTTTGTCTGAAAAACTGCAAATTGAAGGAAAAACTACTTTTCATTTCGTAAGTGGTAAACCCTAGGGTCTGTCTTGCATCTACATCACCTTTTTCTGCTTCAAGCGTTCTTATTTCAGGAATTGTGAGATCCCGCCTGAGACGTTCCTTTGCGACATTACCACTAATATTGACTTCCACCGACCTTCTTTCAGATAACGGCATGCTGCAATCTGCACGTAAATTTGCCAGGAAATTGGAAGAAATGACGAAAAAAAGGATTACAATTTTCATGTAAATCACAATAACAGGGCAAAAAACAGTGACATTAGACTATACACTGGCTTACTAACTAGGATACAGATGAGACCTATTATTATTCTTTCGACTATAAAGCTTCCAATCACCCTGTTGCTTTGCAAAAGCGAAACCTTTTCGTTCAAGCTCTGGAAGCATGGAAGCATCTTTTGCACGTAAAATTACATGCCCAATATTTTTTGGAATCTGTTCTGCTTCGACATAACGCACATGAAGCTCCCGGCTAAGTTCACTTTCCCATGCCTTAGAAGTCCAAAATAGTGAAAAACTATTCTTCGTCATCACCCCCACTTGCGGCACCCTTTTCTGAAGAACAGCTGCATCCGCAATATCATTAAGAAGTTCACCTGCAGATCGGCGTTCATCTATGTAAGGGCCTAAGCATATTATAACAAGTAAGTACATTAGAAACGACGTCACTGACAGCACTTGAACAGCAGCCATCTTTGTATTTATCTCATTAATTTTTCCTAAAAACATAATTCCTACAGCGGTCAGTGCCACCCCTAGTATCAGTGCGAAACTCGAAAATCCAAGCCACACACCTGCAACAATAAGCACAACTGAAATGACAAAAATAACTAGTTGTAAATTTCTCGATTTCAGTCTCTCAAAGATGTGTAAGGGCAAATTCTCTTTGTTTTCAAAAAACAAGACCGCGCAAAAAAGGGCCATCCCAGGAATACAAGGAAGTACATACATCCCGTGCAACTGCCGCACAAATGTGAAAAAAGCCGCTCCGCTAGTCCCCCACATTAGTGCAAATAGAGAATTGCGATCAGTTTTAAGCAAATTAATAACTCTGCGCCATCCATTTCGGTAAATTGTCCATGCTGTAACAATACTCCAAGGCATGAATGCAGCAATCAAAATCAGCCAAGAAAAGCCATAAGTGTGTACATGTCCAGATCCGTACTTATCGCCATATTCCTTAAAAAGGTACCGAGCAATGTTCTCATTCCAGAAAAAATATAGAATTGAACCAGGATTCCTAATCTCATTCAGGACAAACCATGGTGTAGTAAAAACCAAAAAGACAAGAAAGCAGCTGAACCACGGGATCGACTTACGCCATTGAAAATCTTTTAGTATTAAGGACCACAATAAGATCGGCAACCACACTAGCACTATTGCTATCGGACCCTTGGTCAGAAACGCCAGTGCCATTAAAAATGAACTCAAATATCCCAACTTCCATTGCGCACCATTCGATCGTATCAAGAGATAAAGGGAGTAGGTAGATGCTGTCACCAAGGCCGTCAAAGTCACATCTACTACACTCGCCCCTGCTAGGAAAAACAACATTCCTGAACTAAAAGCCATCAATGCAGATGCAACACCTACCTCTTTGCTATAAAATCTTTGCCCAAAACTCCAAACAACCAAAAGTATGGCAATAGAAGCCAGCCAGCTAGGTAGACGAGCCGTCCATTCATCTACTCCGAATAATGAATATGCCCCAGCGGTCAGCCAAAAATGCAGAGGTGGCTTCCCCATATACGGCATGATTCCTTCAGACATCGGCAGTCGAGGAGTAGTCCAATCCCCTGAAAGCACCATTTCCTGAGACACACTTGCATATCGGGATTCAGTTGGATCAAGCAAATCCGAGTATTCCAAAAGCAATCCGCGAATAAGAACAGCGCTTACTAGTATGAGGAAAGAGAAGAACAATGGTCTGTGCTTCATTCGATATTTTCTTCCTATTTAGTTAATAGAACCTAAAATATCGTCTCAGCCCAAAGAGCACAAGTTTCCTCTAATCTAAGCGATTGCGCGCTCTCGGACTTACTTTTCTTTAATCCCATACTTCTGTAAGACTTCTTTGCCTATAACACCCACATGCACACGCCCATCAATTATAAAAGAAGGAGTTCCGCTCAAATGGAGATCTAGGCCATCGTTTATGTCTCTCGCCAACTCTTCGGAAGTTTCTTTGGAATTAAGACAATCATTGAAGCTATTTAGATCGAGCCCAAGCTTACGGGCAAAGCCATCAATTTCATCTGCTGCCTTTTCTAGCTGTCTGGCTGAAGATTTAAAAAGCAAGTCGTTCATCTCCCAGAACTTATTCTGCTTTCCGGAACATATGGATGCAGCCGCCATAAGGCATGCTCCAACATGAAATGGCGTCTTGATTAGCGGATTACATGCATTATCCAATGGAAAATGACGATGTATCAGTTTAATTCCACCAGAATTGAGAGAGATTAGATCTCTCTGATGAAAGTGCATCCTCTGGCAGTGCGGGCATAAGTAGTCGCTAAACTCCGTTATCGTCAGGGGGGCATCCTCACTTCCAATCCAGTAATGACCATCAGAAGTGACCCCGGAAGATATTCCCTTATTACGCATGATTTCAGATTTAACCCAATATCGAGGATACAGAACAGCAATAGTCACAAGCACCAGTCCCAAAATTAGGACTCTGAGCGGATGAGATCTTAAAAGACCCACACATTCATGAACAGCTTCTGCGGAAAGTAATTTGAATCGATAGGCTAGAAAAATAAGAGTCAGGAATATTAGAAAGTTAATTACGTAGGTGACGGTGCACATCACACAAAAAGAACAAATAACGCAATAGGACACAACTGCCAAGACGGCACTTGTAAGTATGGATAACATTGATGCGGCAAAAAGAGCGACAAAAGCACTCCTCAATCTGAGTCTTCCAATCCCAAAAACCATAAGAAAGAACATAACCAAGTATCCAAGTATTCCCCAAACCGCAACTGGCATACCAAGAAATACTGACCAAGGACTTTCAGCAACAGTCTCACAGTTAAAGGAGTCACTGATAGCACAGAAACTATGGAACGATGGATTCACATAAACCTGCCAATGAAGCCACGAGAGATAGCCCGCCACTAAGAAGCCAGCAAAGCACAATGTCGCGATAAAGATAATAAAGCCTTTAGGAATCTCTATAACATTACCAGAATTGTCAGCCATAATTACCTTCCCTAAAAGAAACCCCCAATCTCTCACCTATCCTCAAGAGCCATTGATATTTTTACGTTCACATGGGGAAAGAAGCACCATCAAAGAGCTTAACGCATAAAACAGGAGACGCAAGATACGCAAAACATATCAGGGAATAGGCAAATTCTAAAAGTTCTTGTTGTGATTTTTGATTTCTAAAGACTCCTCGCTTTAATTTCGATATGACTGTGCTCACTGTTAGATCCTCATGGAGCTAACATACGCTTCGTATTTTCCTTGATTATTTCTTTTGGTCTATTCGTTTCGACAACTCATTCTCAAGAGATTTCCAAATCTCTTCTTCCACTGTAGTTTCTGCGCCTATCGTTATCTTGCAAAGACATTCCACTGGCAAGAGAGAAAATACTGCAATTTAGTCAACCTGCTGTTCCGATTGGCCAAATGAGGAGAAATGCAAAGAAAATCCCTCTCGACTTCGCTCCCCCAATCAACCGTAATTGGTGCTAGTTAAATACTACGAGCTTGTCTTGCCAGCTTAACGAAGTTGACAAGTTAAATGCTACAACAAGATACATAATTAGAACTAAAGAGGATCCAAAAGGAGATCGAGCTAGACAACTAACAGCCCCTTTTAAAAAATATCTGGCTAGCAAGGATCCGAAAAGGTGTAATCGCTCAGTATTTATCACAGAACTTCCAAAACTTACCTCCTAAACTTTTAAAACCTAGAAAATTCCAAGATTTCCTCCTTTTTAAATCTATTTTAACCTTATCGTAAGTCGAAGTCCTGTTTTAAAGCATGTGTTTTTTTTGAGTCCTTCGGAAAAGCTAGTCCCAATCGTGATTGAAAAGAAAGGTCAAACAAAGACCGATGAAAATCCTTCAAATGACAGCGGTGGTTACCTAATATACCCATAGAAAGAACTTCCACTTGATTCAACGATTAGACTGCGCGTTGAGCTTGGTCTTATTAGTCTGCAAAGCCTTATAGCGTCTTTAAAAGACAGGGTGGAAGTTGAATTTGATACATTTTTAGAATTTCGAATTCTTGGTGTTCAATGCTGTAATGCACTTTCAGGAAATACAGATGATAATTGTTTCCAAGGCCAAGGCTTCACCGTGTATCTAGGAGAGGAATAGTCAAAAAGATCCAATTATTAAGATCAAATTGCATTTTTGTTCTCACAGCCTGTATCGGTAATAAACCTGAAGAAAGTTTTAGAATCAGAATCTGTGATTTTAAAAAAACAGCCTCATAAGAAGAGCGTAGCACGAGTATGAAGAGCGAAGAGAATGAGGAAGTATCAGAGATTGACGGATATGAAGATTAGTAGTGTTCCTACAATCCTCATCAAGAAGGCAGAAGTTACCATGCACTTCTTCTGTATGGTCTTTAAGTTTTTGCCGACTACGCAGTTGAGGCAAACGAAGAAAAACTTAAAGATGTATTCAGTACACCATTAACAGAAAATTTTTGTTCTCAAATTTGAACAGGGCATAAAGTTTCAAGACTTGTGTTGGATTCCACCTTTTCAACACTTGAAAAGGATGCAGAAACATATTTACCCATAGTGATTCAAAATATTGAGTCCTTAAAACTATCTTATTTATCACTATCTCCAAAGAAAAGATATTCAGATGCTAAGTTTGAATTTGCTAAATATTATCTTTATGGCACCAGGGTTAGATTAGATCTTCGAATCGCCCTGCAATACTTCCATAAACTCGGACACAAGCTGACAATGCACCCCTTTCTAGGCCCTTTTCTTTGGAACATAGATTAATTCGTGCATTACTAGTGTGCCGTTCAGAAAGTATTTCAACCAAAGCGATTGGTCGGCCGATTGGATCTTACCTCCCTGCGCAGACACAGATTGGCATTGCTATTTAGCTCTCTCCGCCTTGCGCGACGAAGCCTCGGCGAAATTGTGTCGCAAATGCAACTTAGTAATGATGATCGAATGTCAAAAAAACTTATTGTAAGCAGCATTAGAGTAGTATTCAAAAGTAATGTCCGCAAAGCGAACTTCATTTTTGAGCCCTTGTTACCGCTCAAGGCTTCGGAGCCATCCGATTCTGTGCAAGCCCGACGAAGCGTTTGCGAAATCGAGAAAGCGGAAATAAATAACAACCTAGAGTTAATTCCCGAGATACCATCCAGGCTGAAAAGAGCTTTTTAAGAGCCGGATCCATTGTTTGCATTCCTTAGCGACTATTGGTCAATATAGGTTGCGTCGTGGGCTGTGTTTTTGATTACGTTTTTAGAAAAAACTATTCAAAATCGTTAAATTTTAGTCGGCCCTACGGTAAAGTACTTAGTTTGATTGAAAAGCTCAGGTGTTGCATTAACAAATTGGATCTGTCATAGGTGCTCTTCTACCACTCACTCTTTACTGAAAGCCTGAGAACCTCAGTTGCGAATTTGACGTCGATGGACCACCCAGTATTTTCAAGGAATGGAAGTAACCCCCCAGAGACTTTAAGAGCATTCAAGGCATCCTCTATCGTTATGTCTCCATCATTGTTCATGTCGCCGTATCTTCTCTCATCAAGGCGACATTCCTCCAATTGAATATAGTTGTTACTAGTGCCCGTTCGCGCCGTGCAAAAATCGGCTCCATTTCCACCGGGGAGCAGCACTGCAGAAGTTGCGCCTTCGATCACAACATTCGGATAGGGCGCAACATCGAGCGGGATGAAGGCAGATGGCCCAGTTGCAGTTGTGTCTGCGCGCATAAGGCCACCAAGGTCATAACTTGCGACGCTCACATATCTACCACTTATATCTGTCGAAAAATTATCGAATCCGTTAATCGCCCCGCCTGGAACTTCTAAAATTTTGAGTGTGCCGGGATTTTGCGTTCCATTGCTTACATCGATAATACCGATGTTAAAGCTTCTGTCCGCGGTTGGCGAGCCGTTTGGCGAAAGCGTTGTAAGAAAAGCAATTTTTTTATTGTCACCACTTACCGTAACATAGCGATAAAACTCTCCCTGCGCTGCTGTTGTTGTCGGGGTTAGCGGATGAGGAGCGCCGTTTCCTTCCTTGAACATGAGCTGAGCTCCATCTGTCGAAGTACGACCTTGCAGGTAAACAAGAAAGGAACCATCAGATGCACTCGCGACTCCACCACAGTTTCCCTCAGTAGTTGTCCCACTTATGCACTCCGATACAGGACTGCCACCATTGTCGGGTATGGTGGTAGCCCAGACACTGCAGTAAATTCCTCGTTTGGCATTGTAGTAGATCGTAGTCTCGGCATTTCCTGCACCTTCATGGCGCCTGCAGATTGCGAGTTGATTGGAAAAATCCTCTCCAGTTTCTACTATTCCCGCATTGTTCTGCACAACAACAGCAGCAGGAGTTGCCTCGTTCCCATTGGCCAACATTACACGGAATGAAGCGTCATCGTTCTCTTCAATCCATGCCACTTTCCTATCATCTGTGACAACCGGCCGTCCTCTAACATTTTTTGCAGGAATCAGTTTTGTTGCCCGCGTCGCCCTATCGACCAACACAAGACCTTCACTCCCATTTGTCAGTGAGCCGTCATTTGAAACAAGAATCAGTGTCTCCCCGTTAGGAGATTGAGAAATCCCTATTGTATCACCCTGCGCAGGTCCTGGGAAAAATCTCTCGACTGTTCGGCTAAAAGCGGTCGATGGAAGAACTGCGCCCGCTAGTAGCGCTGAACCTATAGAGCGGCTTGAAAAGAGTGTTGCCATGACTAAATAACTCCAACTTGAGAAGCAAGACACTTACAATAATACTCTTATAAGGAATTTAGTAAACGCAGCGCCACTATGCGAACCGTGCTCAGGTAATCATCTGATAGCTCTATATTTTCTTGATGCTGTTGTATCAAGCTGCCTGTTCGATATTCATAAACAAAATGCATATAATTACCAGTCAACAAGACTTCTAAACCTCTAGTGCCATTCTCTGAAGATTCAGCTAATGCTAGAAAACCCCTAATAGTTAGCCTACTAGCATAATCGATTATATTTCTTACCAACAACGTAGCTGAGTTAGTTAATCATAGAATATTGGGTTGCATTGCCCAGCTTAGAATATCCCCTGATGATCTGAATTCTGAACAACTTGCAAAATGCATTGCTGCAAGACTCTGTGAGAAGTTGGTGAAAGGACTTGATACCCTAATTGTTACACAAGAAAAATTCTCCAGGAGAACTGTACTAACAGAGAGGGAAGTAGATAAAGTTATGGAACACAGCACCTATTTGAAGGAAGAAAAACAAACAGTACGGGTTAACTTTTCCACAAACTTAACTTTTCCAGACTACCCCCCTACCTGCTCACAAGCTCAGAGGATCAAAGGCCAACCACTGGGTCGATCCCGGTTAATACCTTTGCTTTGTCTTTCGTAAAAACTGCCCCATGAGAACATTATTGGTCTCAAAACTTTGTAAACTAGTTGTTTAATAGGACTGAAGATACACTACTTTGTCCAAAGAATTGGTCTTCAAGTTGAAAATGGTGAATTATTCGGGATCACCCATCTCTCTTTGTCTAGGTCTCTCTATTCTATAGCCGAGGCCAAGACACCAAGCCATGGGCAAAATGTCCTAGGGGCCAGCGTGGGGCGCTATAGAGACTGTCATCCATAGACGATAACACTCAGCACATCTTGATAATATATTATCGTGCATTCTTATATAGGCTAGCCTTAGTACCTTATTAGTGCTTATCACAAACACTCTTCCCTCTCTTTTCTGTGGAGTGTGGGGCTTTAATATCTTCTGCAGTCGCAAGCTTTCAGTTCCTAGTGCCGCTTTGAATAAGTTTTTTCACTATCGACTATGATCGCCAAGCGGCACTAGCAACACGACTTCTTCGAGGCTTCGTCACGCAAGCCGGAGAGAGCCAAATAACAAGGCCCGTCTGTGTCTGCGCAGGAAGGCAAGATCTAATCGGCCGACTAATCGCTAGTAGAAGTGCTTTCTGAATGGCACAATAGTAGTCTTTTTCCTTTAAAAAACCTTCAACCCAGCAGCTAAACGTCCAAAGTCCGCTACGGGACGAGAAAGGGAGGCTAATATTCCAGCTTGCTGATCAGGGTCCGAGAAGACCAAAAGGGCGAAGCGTTACGTATGCTGGAATCAAATCTGATCTTCTGTAGTACATGTCCCAAATTGCAGCTATTAGTGAACGGCAGGATTTGCCTCAGAATTTTTAGGCTGCCATGATTTTGTTCATCATCGACGCGGTCTCATCCTCACTTAACGATGTACATTTGCATAGTCAGCCCAAGGCATAATCCACACTTCCACAACTTCCATAATCGAGTGCGCGCGCGTATCAGAGGACTGCTGGATGCTAGGGGTCTCGGTCTTTGCAGGTTCCCGCTCGTAGGGGGTAGGCCGACCAGCGAATCAAGCATTGCAGCGTAAGGATAGTTATAGGGATGAACACCATATAGACGTCAACGCCAAAGGCCTGAGTGAAACTCAACCAATATTGAACGAGCGCCGCGATGCCTAGGATTGCGAGCGTTAGACTTTTCCACCAGCGCAATCCATGCCAGACAATATCGAGATAGGGAATGAGCAGAAGCACATACGAATGACTCCATGTGTACGGCGCAACAAGCAGTGAGAGCGGAAGAACGAGATAAATGTCTTTCGTTACTTCACTATTCCTCTTTAGGCCCAGCACAGCCCCGGCAGAAATTCCAATAAATAGTATCAGGTAATAGAGCGCAGGAATACCGAATAAATTTGGAAGCAGTATTGAAAAAGCCGGCATGTGAAATGCCTTACTGATTTCCATGCACCGCAACATGTCCTGCGGATAAGAATGCAACGCCTGTGGGCTCAATGCGAAGGTCATTCCTAACTGCAGGAGTAGAGCTAGGGCACAGTATACAAATGCTGACGCGCGCCGGGTACGTATCCAATACGCGGTGAGATAGGCAAGCAAAGGCAAGACGAGATGAGGCTTCGAGAGCAGAAAAGAAAGCGCCAGTCCGGCAGATCGCTCGTCTCCTTTTCTCCTGTAGTGCAAAAATCCAATGAGACCCAAGAGGAGGAGCGGATTTGTTTGACCCCACCGAAGACTATTGATATTAGGACTAAACGCGAGCACTGCGATTGCGAGTTCAATACCGGTAAGGTTGAAGTTCGCATGCTCCTCTTTCAGGAATCGCCACGACCAACCAATGGAAACTGCGATTGCGGATAACATGATGGCAAAGAAGAGGATCCGGGAAACATCAAATGGAAACAGCGCAAGCAGCGAATATAACCAGAGTATCCATGGCACATGGCCGCAGAGCGGGTGGTTGCACACAAGGTCTAACCCTGCAAGGGTCGCACGGATGCTCGCTTCGTCATACGGGTTCGCACCCTGAAGCGCAAGCGCGCCAAAGCTCCACATAATATAGTAATCGAATAGGAAAGCTGTATCTTGCATTCGAATCTCAAAGCTCCACGTGGCACAAATGGGGCACACACAAATGGAATGGGGCACACACAAATGGTGCCACCCTATTTTTGGGCACACAAACACACACAAATGGTGCCACCCTATTTTTGGGCACACAAATGGTGCCACCCTATTTTTGAGCAATGGTTCCAATGGTGCCACCCTATTTTTTGGCAACTTTTGATTGATTTTTTCGATTACTAAGCGAACACAAACTTAGTTAATCGAAAGAGAGGTCAAATGAGAAACAGAAGGGATAGGAGAGCAGCCAATAAACTTGTAGTCCATATAACTAACCGTACTGTGTCGGGCCTGCCATTTGTTTGCAGGCTTTTCATGTCGTTGATAATTCGAATGCTTCTTGCCAGAGCCCAGAG
>JAAZON010000128.1 GCA_012797725.1 SAR324 cluster bacterium
CAGTTTAATGTCTTCTGATGAAATAGGCGGAATTCGCCTAAGCAATGCTGATATGTCAAGATTATATTACTCACTCGATATTGGTTCTACTGTAGAAGTTAAGTAACTGATGCCACATAGTTATCAGAGACTTGAAGGTTCAGACAAAAGCTAACGTCAACAAGGATTTTTCCAAATTATTTACCCGTTCAGCTCTCCAGTGAAACAAAGGTTTTCCTGCGCTGAACCCTTACCAAGTTGTCCAATAGTATCAAAAAAAGAATTCCATTAAATCAATAAATTGGTGGAAAAATCCCATATATTTTTTAGGCCTTTGCATCAGACGCCAGATAAAGAGATACTCATGCGTTGATAGTGACATAGGCCGTTGATTGATATTAAAGATTGTCGATGGCAGATAGTCAGAGAAATTCTGTAGTCAGGGAAGCAATATGCCTAGAACAGTTAAAAAATCTCAGAAATCAGTAATAAAAAGACGTGAGCGACGCATCATCGGTCTATTTATCGATGGCATTAATCTGGATCGGGCGACAAAAAGGCTCCAGCGTAAAATCGCCTTGACTTCTCTGGTTCAAAGTCTTTCTATGGGAGGAGAACTTGCTGTATGCCGTTACTACACAGTCATTCCAAATGAAGACGACGCAAGGCAGCTTGCTTTTCTTGATGCCGTATCACGGGCTGGACTTACAGTCCTTTTAAAACGCCTCCCACCTATAGGCAGCACAAGGAAGGTTAGCACTAATCTTGAAATGGCTTCAGACATCACAGCCTTTGCCCTAGGTTGCAGCAAATTCTGTGAGGAATATGTTTATAGACCTGCGGACAAAAGGAAAGAACCCAGCAGACCCCAATCCTTTGTTTCCTCTTCAAGATTGTCCATAAATCCAAGGATTCTGGGTAATACTGACAAGAGTCTAGAGAAAGGCAGCACTTTGCCAACTGATAAAGATACTTTAATAAAAAGAATTGCCATTATTGTTTGTCCAGAACAAGAACTTGCCTATCCAATTTCTCTTGCAAATGAGCTTGGAGTTGATACAGTAACTGCTGATTTCAGTAATCCCCGTGCACGAAATATCATGAAGTCGTCGGCAAAGTGGATTGACTTATCGACCTCCGAAAGTATTTGGAGAGATTAAGTAAAATGGCAAGATCACAAGGTAAGCAAAGCTCTAGAGACCAAGTAAATCCCCTGTCTGAATCCGAGGGCAGCAGAAGAACCCCCCCCCCATTCCATTGAAGCCGAAGAATCAGTGCTTGGAGCCGTGCTCATTGACAATCACGCAATAAACGCAGCTGTGGAAATTTTACATCCCGATGATTTCTATCGTGCAGCCCACACCGCAATCTTCGAAGGAATGATCTCGTTGTCTGATCGCCGGGAGCCAATAGATGTAATAACACTGAGTCATCAACTACGCTCAATGGGACTTCTTGATAACGCAGGGGGCATGGAATATTTAGGCCACTTGGCAACTGTTGTCCCAAGCTCTGCAAACATTGCTTACTATGCAAAAGTTGTAAAAGAGAAGTCGCTGAAACGAAAGGTGATACATGAGGCAAGCGGTATTATCCAGCAAGCCTTTGATGATTCGGGAGAAGTCGAAGAATTCCTTGATCAGGTCGAACAACGAATCTTGGGTGTAGCAGATGTAAGAATTAACCCAACCTTTCATAAAGTTGGAGATATCGTTCAGGACTCAATTAAGTTAATCGAGAAGCTCTACGATCTAAAGGAACCAATCACCGGAGTTCCATCCGGCTTTATGAAACTTGATGAAATGACTGCGGGTTTTCAACCTTCAGACTTAATTATTCTAGCCGCACGCCCCTCCATGGGTAAGACTGCATTTGCGCTTAATATATCTCAATTTGTAGGCCTGCATAAGAGAAAAGCATGTGCTATTTTTTCCCTTGAAATGTCGAAGGAACAACTTGTCCTTAGAATGCTGTGCTCAGAAGCCCAGGTCACAAATTCAAAAGTACGAACAGGCAATTTGAATGAGAGGGACTTCCCAAAGCTTGTCGATGCAGCAAGCCGCATTGCCGACGCTCCTATTTTCATAGACGATTCGCCGGCTCTTACAATTGGTGAGCTTCGAGCAAAGTGCAGGCGATTAAACAAAGATCATCCCCTTTCTCTAATAGTTGTAGATTATCTCCAGCTGATGAGAAGTCCGGCATATCAATCAAGCAGAGAGCAAGAAATTTCAGATATTTCTCGTTCATTAAAGGCTCTCG
>JAAZON010000009.1 GCA_012797725.1 SAR324 cluster bacterium
CCGGCATCAATATGCGCCATAATACCAATATTGCGCGTTTTACTTAAATCAACCGGTGCCACTACAACTACTCCTTTAAATCCTTGAAATTAAACACTAATAAAATTACCACTTAAAGTGCGCAAAAGCCTTATTGGCTTCTGCCATCTTGTGAGTATCTTCTCTCTTCTTGACTGCCAAACCTCTATTGTTGAAGGCATCCAGAAGCTCATTTGCAAGACGCTCTGAAATACGTCTCTCACTTCGAGAATTCGCACTTCCAATCAACCAACGAATCGCCAAACTTTCAGCTCTCTCGCTTCGAACTTCAGTTGGAACTTGATATGTTGCTCCACCTACTCTTCTCGAACGAACTTCTATAACCGGCTTAATATTACCTAGCGCCTTATGAAACACATCTAATGGTTTTTCATTGGTCACTTTCTCACCAATCACATCGAGAGCTGAATAAAGAGCCTTCTCTGCTACACTTTTCTTGCCGCTTCTCATTATTTTGTTAATGAGTTTGGCAATGACTAGGTCATTAAACTTAGGATCTGGCAGGATGTCTCGCGTGTAATCTCTTTTTTTTCTTGTCATGATTAGTTACCCTTTTTTCTTCAACAAGATTTCTGGACTCACCTTTATTTTCATTTTGGCCTTTTTGCCCCGTACTTCGAGCGGCCTTTCTTTCTATCCTGGACTCCGTGAGCTTCGAGCTTACCTCGAATAATATGATAGCGCACACCAGGAAGGTCCTTAACACGACCACCTCTGATAAGCACAACGGAGTGTTCCTGCAAATTGTGCCCAATTCCAGGAATATAACTTGTAACCTCCATCCCAGTTGTCAAACGCACACGTGCGACTTTACGAAGTGCGGAGTTTGGCTTTTTAGGTGTAGATGTGTACACACGAGTACAAACACCTCGTTTCTGTGGACACCCTACAAGAGCAGGAGAATTTGTTTTGCTTCTTTTCTTCTCGCGCCTTGCTCGAACTAGCTGATTAATTGTTGGCATTTATCACCCACGCAAAAACAAGCCCACATCTTTACACACACGAAGCACATAAGCCTCATGCGCTAACATGGCTCTACTGCGCCCTATTCCAAAAAAAAATAGACACGCACTTAAGCCCTTACTCTATACTCAAAGCTGCATTCCCGGATAAAATGACGAAGCAATCTTTCACACTCGACGAAAGATTTGGGCTAAGCCCATTTCGACATGGCAGCATGCCATCCATAAACACGCTGGGATGGCTATTCTTCCGGGAAAGAACATTGCATCCTCACGCATGGTCACAACTCATAAGGGCTTCAAATTGGAGACGTATTTAAGGTAAAACTAGACTCCAAGACACCCACACCACACTGCATGTTGAATGACAGAAGCATCTTAGGTAGCATCTTCTTGCCCAAAATGTCAAGAAATCCGCTGAAATATCTTGGATTTACAGAGAAAGTTCAAAGGAACAAGAATTGCGCCCTTTTTCAGAAGACCAGTCCTCTTCGCCCAGAAAATCCGAACAGGTCACAATATCTAGTAAAATCAAAGGGTTGATCTAACCAAAGGTTATTGCTGATTGAGTGCCAAGCTTCTATTTAACTCAATTTTATTGAAGCTTCTTTCGTGCGCCCCCAAAATACTTTTCATTGATTCGCAACCAATCCGCTCTGCAAAATCTGAATGTCTGCCACCATGTCCTCTTCACTTGGAACCACATATACTCTCTCATCTGGGTGCACCAGCTGACCTCTCGGGCCCAAACCCTGTCGATCTGCGCGCCAAAGGCCCAAATAGCGAATTCCCTGATTGCCGGCGTTTTTAGCTAATTGCAAAGCTTGTTCAAAAGTTAATTGGCCAGCTCCAGTTTCGCCTTCATAATTATATCCCACTCCGTCCAAAACCAAACCATCTCTTGGCCCAAGCTGCGAAAGCGCATTTGGCGAATGCAATTCCAGACCATCTTTATCGGGGTTTGAGTCACTTCCCTCAGTACAACCGGGACAAGGGTTTCTCACATAATCTACAAGATCCCCCAAAACTTCATCGCTTAGTGCCCTCATTGCTTTATATGCCGAGAAATCAAGATTATCCTCCAGCATTACACAAGCCAAATTTTTATTTCCTGGCCCAGCAGTCTTGTTCTGCACAAAAAGAGCTTTAGATGAGTCAACTAACTTTTTGAATTCAGCCTGGATATCAGGACTTTCCCTGATTGCTGAACGAAAAAGTAGAGGATCCACATTGAAAAAAGATTGTATTGGAGAATCGGTCTTTCGTTGGGTGGGTCCATTAATGAAGTATAATTCCAGGGTTAAACTTCTGCCATTTGTTGCAAGCCGCTTTATCACAGAAGCAGCATAATTAAAATCCTGCGTGGCATAATTAGAACCCGGAGAAAAAGTTCCATCTACTAAAAAGCTTACATAGACGTTTAATAGCTGAGAACGTATGAGAGTCTCTATCTGCTTCTCCACCATTTGCCTCGCGTTCGGGTGCATTAAGGCAAGAATCATAAAACCTCTAGTCTGCCCTCCATAACGAGGCATTAACTCCGAGTCTTCCTCATCTTCAATTTCCGAGGCTCCTTCGTCAGCACTTCCATCAGAAGAGGCACCACTTCGCACTCGCGCGCCTCCTATGCGAGAGGAACTTGAAAAACTAAAATCCTCTAATTCTCTCAAGGCATCCACCACCTGGGCTACCTGATTGGATGCAATATCATTAAGCGAATTATCCTCTCTTCTTGAATTATTGCCAGATCTTGAACTTACCTCATCCTTTTTTTTTCCAACCAATGTCATAGAAGGCATCGACGGGTCATTCTTCAGTACGTCAGCCAAAGACGGAGGAGTCGCATAAACAAAACTCTTAACCATCTTCTCCCCATGTTCAAGCTCAGAGTCCTCCTCATCCTCGTCAATATCTTCCAAATCTTCAAAGGCAGGTGGAAGCTGCGCCGAAAAAGATTTCGACTCGATGCCTGGAAGAGGCTTTTTGTCTTTGCTCAAGCGCTCTTCCTTTTGAATAGGACTCTGAACTTTCAAATTCGCAGATTTTTTTTCGGGCTTAGTCGAATTAAGTGTTAAGAAAAACAAAAGGACACTGCAAGCAAGAGCAAGTGAAAAGAATATTTTATGCCTTGCTTCCATTTGAATCCTTAATCAATTAATAACGGCAACCTTGCTTGCGCCTTTGTAAGGTAGGTAATTTGTTCACCTTAGGACCATAACAAAAATTAATAATAACAGCTTTTTAGCACAAGAGCCTTTAAAATCATTAGGAGCTTTAACTATTAAGACACTTAAGTTATTCATATAAAGCTATGGATCAAGAATTACTCGCAGACTTATATCGGAACATGCTTCGAATTCGCCGCTTCGAAGAAGAAGCAGCGCGCCTCTACACAGAAAGAAAGATTGGCGGTTTCTTGCATCTATATATTGGGCAAGAGGCAGTAGCAGTAGGCGCCATGAGCGTTCTTGAAGCACAAGACTATGTTGTCACAGCGTATCGATGTCATTGGCACTATCTTGCCCGTGGGGGAAACTGCAGAGCCGGCTTCTCAGAACTCCTTGGGAAAGAAACAGGCTGCAGTAAGGGCCGAGGGGGCTCAATGCATTTTTATAATGTTGAGCATAACTTTATGGGTGGATGGGGAATTGTTGGCGCACATGTACCGCTTGCAGCAGGTTTGGCCTTTGCCCAGAAATATCAAAACAAAGGAGGTGTAACTCTCTGCTTCCTCGGTGATGGCGCTATTAATATTGGCCCCTTTCATGAGGGATTGTCTCTTGCCTCACTTTGGGAGCTCCCGCTCGTCATTGTCATAGAGAACAATTACTTCGCTATGGGAACACCCGTAAACAAAAGCTTCCCAATTGAAGATTTGTCCGTAAGAGCCTTAGGGTATGCTATCGCGCGAGACACTGTCGACGGTCATGATGTATTTGCAGTTCGCTCAGCAATATATCAGGCTGCAAAGAGAGCTCGCGA
>JAAZON010000010.1 GCA_012797725.1 SAR324 cluster bacterium
GCATCAGCAAATTCGAGCTTCTGCAGCGAAAGCGGTCCTCTGTCCATATAGCGGGCGATGAACTTAGTTGCTTCTTTTGCGTCGATGGGCTCTCCCGCCCAGACCGAGAACCCACTGTGTTCCCAGGTGTTGATAAGCTCTATCCGGTCCATGTCAATGAGCCCCGCGCGGTGCATAAGCGAGAGGACCTTGACTGCAAAGACTTCTGTGAACTTCTCATTGCTGAAGTAGGGAAGCTTGTGAAACGTGCCGTCGTTTGTGAACGCCCCGTCGGTAACAAGCGAGTGCAAGTGGGGGTTAAACCGAAGAGCCTCGCCGGAGGTCTGGAGCACCATGGCAGCGCCAGGCAGGGAGTTCGGCACGAGCGCCTGGTACATCTCTTTTACCGTACTCCAGGCAGCGCTATAGAGGATTCCGTTATTGGCCCGGTCGTACTTGAAGTAAGGGCGGATTATCTTTGGTATACTCCAGGTCACGTGGCGATGCGGAACGGGCTTCAAGACTTCAGAGGCGAGGTGCTCAGCAAAGAGCACAGCCCTTTTTGCCGCACACGAGGGACAGATGCCGCGCTTCTTGCAGGAGAACGCAATTAACATCGAGTGGTTGCACGATGGACACCTGGCACGTGCTGCCCCGTGGGCAACAATGCCGCAATTTAGGTATGCGTCGAGACTCTTTAAGACTTCATCCCGCAGGCAACCAAAGTCCTGTTGGTACCTATCTTCCCATACTCGTTCGAGTTCTTCACGAAACTGATAGACCAGCCGGTAGAGGTCTGTGACTTCCGGGCGGCGCCTTGAGTATTCAAGCGCTCTCTGCCGTGACTCTTGCCAGGTTGGGTAATTGCTACACTACCAAGGTTTCGTGAATTTTCAGGATCGGTTGCTAATGGGCAGACGGCGGCTCAGGACTACGGGGTTTCGCTAACGTTACCGTGGGAACAGCCTCGGGTGAGGAACGTTTCCGTAGGTACAGTCTATAAACAGGTAATGTGTAGCAGAATCTGAGTAAAAACGCTGCGCCTATGATTTCCATTGTCAAAAATCATAGGCGCAAGGTTTATATGCTCATGAACTCAGCAAACTAGAAGGCGAGTAATTTTTATTTACTTTAAGCTGTTCTACAGTTACTTTGAATTACTGCGGTATTCGGCAGAAATCTTTTCCACAGAAGAACCGAATTTCGAGTTTTAGCACTCGCATTTTCCCATTCTCCCAGACCTTATAAGCGCATTCACTTTCAATCGTACGGCCAGATGTGACTTTGATGACGCCCAATTCAGTACGGGAATGAGAGTTGGAGAAGAAAGGGGCTTGCTGTGGAAGGATATTGATTTCGAGAATGGAATTCTGACTGTTAAAAGAACGTACGATTTTCGCTACGGCTTTAGCCCCTGTCCGAAAGATAGAGCAGAAAGAATAATTCCCCTGTCTCCAGAACTTTATGAGGTGCTGCTTGCACGAAAAAATGAAATATCTCCAAAGCCTGATGATTTTGTTCTTCCAATGCTCAGAAAGTGGAGACAGCGTGAACAGTGCGATCCTTTAAGGGCTTTGTGTGAAAGGTTTGATTATCCTGTAATTCGCTGGCATGACTTGCGGGCTTCCTTTGCAGTAATGTTGTTTATGCAAGGTGTACCAGCATTGCAAATCCAAGACCTTTTAGGTCATGAATCTCTTGAGACTACAGAAAATTACCTGAGAAAATTAGGCGTTTATCTTAAAGGCTCAACAAATGGACTTTCCTTCTTTGGCCCTAAAGATCCTTCTTCCCTTGCATATGACAGGAACAAGAGCAGTTATTTCATAGAGCAGCAAAGTTCAATTTCTCTGGATTCGGGGGGCAAGGAAGAGATCCCTATTGATTTAAGACTAATACTTAATAAAGAAGCTTTAAGTAACTAGAAAGTAGCTGATAATTAGGCTGAAACTAATGATTAATTACTATGCCAAATTATAAAAACATAAGGAATAAAACTATACATATTAAATAATATTAGATGGTTAGTTTTGAGCTAAGAAGATTCACCTGTATGAAAGTTAGAAATAATGATTTTTGACAAAATAGTTTTGATATAATGAAAAGCACTAGGTGAAAAGTTTATGTTTATAATTTCTAAAAGTTTATGTTTATAATTTCTAAATTTGAAATAATTTAATTTATAGTAATAAATATACCTTGAGTATAGTTAACAATATTCAATTTAAGGCTCTAAATTGCCTTGTGCGGGGTTAAATATGGATAAGCCTATATCTTCCTATGTCTATAATGAAAATGATGCTCTAGAAGCTAGGAAACTGTCTCCTCAATGAAGACATGGGAGCATTCAGGTTTCAGTGTTTTTGCCTCCGACCCTATTGCATCAGACGATAAAGAACGTCTCCTTTTCCTCGCCCGATATCTCAAGCGTTGTCCAGTTTCATGTGAGCGAA
>JAAZON010000129.1 GCA_012797725.1 SAR324 cluster bacterium
AATCCTGGCGATTTTCTTAAGCAAGGTTCTTTTGTTCTTGCGTGCGCAATTATCTGTTTCTTGGTGGATCGCTACATGCTTTCAAAACTTGCCGAAGAGGAATTACCTTTTGGCATACCACTGCTTTTCATACAAATCGTACTCTTCCCGTTGGTATTATATTTAGCAGCGCTTGTTATAGGTCCGACTAAGGCAATTCGCATAGAAAAAGCCGCACGTCCAACAGAGATCATTGGAAAACGACGGAGACACTGATGTTAGTTGCAGGCGTTGACGAAGCAGGTAGAGGCCCTCTTGCAGGCCCCGTAGTTGCTGCTGCTGTTGTCTTTCCAGAGGGGTATTGCAACCCAGACATAAAAGACTCCAAAAAGCTCTCCTCGAAAAAAAGAGAACAACTTGCTGAAATCATTAAGCGAGATGCTCTCTCATGGTCGATTGTGGCGGTAGGACATCGACGAATTGATAAGCTTAATATATTAAGGGCATCACTGCTTGCAATGAGCCTAGCAGTCAAACGAGTTCACGCCGATTTTGTATTAGTCGATGGCAATCAGGCAATCAATATTGAAATTCCTCAAGAGACAATTGTTAAGGGGGATGCAAAAGTAGTGCAAATTTCTGCAGCATCAATCCTGGCCAAAGTTTGGAGAGACCACCTTATGGTGGTTCTTGATAAGAAATATCCAGGCTATAACTTCTCGAAACATGCAGGGTATCCAACCGCACTTCATCGCACAGCTATTATCTCACAAGGCCCGAGTCCAGTTCACCGGAAGACATTTCGAGGGATCAAGGAGTTTTCTTAACCCCTTTTAAAAAGATTCATAAAACGGATTTTTTGGCAACTCTTACGCTGAGTTTGCGATTCATCACTTTAGATTCCTAACTTTTTATGTCCGCATCAGGATTGATTACTACACCTAGTGTATCTGTTTTCAACCAAATGGACCCAAGATAATGATGGATTCCACGGAGAAGTTAAAGTTATGAATATTCCCCAAAAAATTAAAATTTTAATTACTGCTTTCATCAAGAACACATTTCTTCCTTGTGATTTCATACTTGTACTACCACTAAAAGATATTTTTATTTACGTGACTCCATTTTTCAAAAGTGAAGATCGGGCCATAGGTCTTATAGGAGAGCAAATCGCTGTGCAGCTGCTCGAGAATAAGAAAATTCGACTTATAGATCGCAATTGGCACGGTGGTGGAGGTGAAATCGACATCGTTGCATATCAGAACAAGTGTGTTGTTTTTTGCGAGGTAAAAACAAGAAAAGAGTTCAAGCCGAATTTCTACCCGGCTCTTGCGGCAATAAATTAAAACAAGAAGCATCAATTGAAGAAGCTAGGGTCTATTTACTTAGCCAAACGTCTTCGGCATCTGCGCCAAATTCATGCGAGAAGCTATCGTTTCGACATAATAACCGTAACATATAAAGGGGGCACGCTCTTTGGACTTGCAAAAGCAAGGCATTACCCAAATGCCTTCTCATAGACAAACCTCCATGCAACTCATTGCGGGACTTATCATTCTTGCTTCATACTTCCGTTTTCTGCCTCGTCCTTTGGAAACCATCGGGCGAATGGTCTAGTATCAAGCCCTCTGGGGACAAACCATTTCTTCAATTCAGAATCCCACCAAGCTCCAAGCGCTTTAGCTTCTTCCTTCTCCTTGTAAGGAACATCTAATACCAAGCCTCTAATAATAATGTGATGCGAACCCATAGCTATTTACTCCTTAAAACATAATCAAGCTGCTCCATGCAGCACTTTATAGGTGGAGTATCGATAATATTTTTCAAAAGTTGCCAAAGATCGACAGTAACTCCTTCTGGGAACTTACTTAAGCATTGAATGGTTGCCATACTTTAGAAATTTGAAGGTTCGTTACCATAGACTTAAAACACCCTCCCATAGAATCCACAAGCATAGATTGTGATATTTACTCAACTGCCCTTTCGACTCCTGCAAATTACGACATGGCGGTTGGAAAAATATGGGAATATCTGTTCTCATGCACGGACATGGGGACTGAATCTGTTGTAATTGAAGTGGCGCCTCGTATGGGCCCAAAAATCGGTATTGGCTTGACGCTCCGAGCGTGTGGCTAGTTATTTTAAGATCAAACTAGAGTTTTGGCGCTTCCTTTGTAATTCGGATGTCAAACAAAGGCTGATCATTTGCTTCTCCTTTCCTTTGAGGCACAACAACGCTTTTCCATCCTGATAAGAGGAGCTCCTCTCCTAGCGTGTTCTGGAAATGTTTAACATCTGCTTCGCTAAGACCAAAAATCACAATCAAATGTTTACTGACGTTCAAAGCTTCATAGTTAATCTCTAGTCGTCTAAGTTGCATATTAAACATCACGAGCGCCCCCATAGAATCGGAGGCGACAAAGGTCTTCACACCCATTTTTTTATCTTTTAATGAGATAAAATCAGCATCTTCGCTTTGATGTGGTATAGGCAATCCAGCAAGAACAAACTCCCCCTTTACACTTTCCCTTCGAATCCCGTCAGCAGAAAAACGTATAAGTGAAATCTCCTCGGCTGCCACAACACGCAATTTAAAAAACTCACTAAGGCGTATTATGCGAGTCTCATCTCCAAAACCACAAACTGAGGCAATACAGCCAAGGTCTGATACTGAGACTACATCATCAAATTGTTCCAATGATGGTCGAGAGCGAGTCCCTTGATAAAGAAATAGAACCTCATTTTTTGGAGGGTTTTCTGCCACAAGTTTCATGCCCTTGTTATCAGGAGATGGGGCTGGTATCCCAGTATTTTGTTCAAGTAAGCTCATTTTATAATTTCCAATTCAAGATACAGATAAACACCTGCAAAGTTTTTTTGCATTCTTTGTTAGTGTTATGCAAGTTCTTCAAAAAGATTGCTTCAAAATTAAAAACATGAACGATATCCACTACTCCAACAATCAAAACTTTTGTCTCTTGATTTATCTCCAATTGAGAGGGGGGGGCTATTTGTAAACTTATTCTTTAATATATTACGCGGCTATAGATGGATGGCACCAGAATATTACCAGAATAAAAAAAACCCTCTTAACAGCCCTAAAGCTATTAAGAGGGTTAAAATCCTGGCAACGATCTACTTTCCCGGGAACTCCCAGTATCATCGACGCTGAAGGGCTTAACGACCGTGTTCGGAATGGGAACGGGTGTGACACCTTCGCCATAATCACCAAGAAACTCAGAGCTTTTTTAAAACTCTCAATTTCGTGGTGACTGTACTTCTTGGTAATCCTAAGAAGGCGTCACTGCTCGCGGAGCAGGCTAAACGACAAAGACACCTTCTTCGCCATAATCACCAAGAATCTAATCGTTCCTTAGAGCGATTAGATTCTTGGTCACAACGTCATGGGTGCAACCACTCATGGCAAATGGTTGCACCCATAATGATGAAACGCTGCTCCTAATTAACTTCACTTGCAAGAATCACCATTCCCGAGCGCAATTATCTAGGTATCGTCGAAGCCGATACTACATGACTTCTATATACTACTACTGCAACTCTCAGAAATTCGGAGAAAAATTTAAGCCGCACGGCAAATTAGTACTGGTCAGCTCCACGTATTGCTACGCTTCCACCTCCAGCCTATCAACGTCGTAGTCTACGACATGCCTTTAGGGATCCAAAGATCCGGGATATCTAATCTTGGGGCTCGCTTCCCGCTTAGATGCATTCAGCGGTTATCGATTCCGCACTTAGCTACCCTGCTATGCCATTGGCATGACAACAGGTACACCATTGGTGCGTCCACTCCGGCCCTCTCGTACTAGGAGAAGCCCCCCTCAAATATCCTACGACCACGGCAGATAGGGACCGAACTGTCTCACGACGTTCTGAACC
>JAAZON010000130.1 GCA_012797725.1 SAR324 cluster bacterium
GCCCTTTTCGAAGCCAAAAAGTTCTGATTCAATAAGATTCTCTGGAATGGCGGCGCAATTTAGTGCAACAAAAGGGG
Source organism: SAR324 cluster bacterium (assembly GCA_012797725.1). The sequence goes on from JAAZON010000130.1 coordinate 78, forward strand.
CATCTTTTCTCTTGCTCCGCCTGTGAATTTCACGAGCGATAAGCTCCTTGCCTGTGCCTGACTCCCCGGTAATTAGTACTGTTGTATCCTTTTCGGCAATCTGCTTAATCTGATCCAAAACTCCAGACATTCCTGGTGAACTTCCAATAATGGTGCTGTATGCTCGATTATCCTCTCTCTTTGTCGTTGAAGTGCCTGCGGATAGTTCTGAACGGGAATTGTTTTCAAGCAACCTGATTATTAAGGAGCTAAGTTCATCAATATCAAAGGGCTTGGTTATATAATCTATTGCCCCAAGCTTCATCGCCTCAACAGCACTCCTAATCGTCGTGGCTGCTGTCAACATGATCACGGGCGTGCGATTTCCCTTTTCTCTTAACTGCTTGAGGGTCTCAATGCCATCAAGCTTTGGCATCATCAGATCTAGAAGGATCAAATCAGGTGAGTTTCTCTCTATAGAGTCTAGGGCTTCCAACCCATCAGAAGCTGTGAGAATTTCAAAGTTCTGCTTTAACAGAAGGCGAAGCGAGTCCCTAATTCCCGCTTCATCATCAACTATCAACAACTTCTTCTTTACTCCAGACATCACACCTCTATCGTTAGTTTTCTATTCTGGAAAATAGGTTTTGTGCAAGTACCAATAAATTCTTGGAGAGGCGCTATCTTTCCTGCTTCAAAGCGCCCTTGATATAAGATGCACACTTGTACAAATTTGTACCAAAGAGCTTTCGAGAAATAGATCTGCAGTTGTTTCAGCGTGTTAGAACTTTCAGGACCGGAGCTCCTATCGCCAGTGTTCTCGAAATTTCAAGCAAGCGTTTCTGGCCACCCGAAAGGCTTGTTCCCTTCTGCCCTAAGAAAGCGCTTAGACACCTACATCCTCGACGCAGCGGCTTGCTTCACCAAAATATTGCTTTGATTTAACTCCCCAAGGAAAGAAGGTCTTATGCCAAGGGATATCACTTTCAAGCGCAAAAACCATATTTTCAAGAACACTCATCTAATGCAATATGCCAGATTCTTAAAACATACTCTCCCTATCCCTCTCCTCGCCCGCACAAAAGATGCAAGCCTATCGATTTCCTCCTCCCATAGAAGTATTCTTCCCTTCGTTATTGGCAGAAAACCACTAATGGCATTAAACGAATACTTCCGCCAACAGAGGTGCAATGCACAGAGCTTCTCAATAAGTTCTTCGACTGTCTTTGAAATATAGCCAGCAAAAAATCGCTCCTTAAGAACTCTCCATAGACCTCAATGGGATTGAAATCCGGAGAATACGCAGGCAAATAACACACTGTCATGTGATGCCAGTTTAACGATGCATACTTGTGCCAGGAGGCATTATTGACAATGACAATGATGCGCTTGTCCGGGGCTCAGTCCTGGCAGTGTGCTTAGCAAGCTCATCAAGAAATGCTTGGAATACAACGTGGTCACAATGAGGAACCACTAGCGAGAAAAAGTCTCCACGCGCCGGATTAACTGCACCCACTACATCATATAGAATATGGTCGCCAAGCTAAGGTACTCTTGGTTTTGATCCTTTCTTGACCCACGTGCGCCTAGGACGAGGATCTCCCTCAAATCCAGCCTCATCGCCAAACCATAATGAATTCTTCGGATCTGAAACCAAAGCGCTTTAAGTCTCTCATGATACCGCCGCCTGTCTTCTTCATTCTGCCTCCTCGGCCAACGCCGAGGATAGCGAAGCACTATGTCACTCTCTCACTTAAGTATCGCAGCAGCATCGAATATCCAAGCTCTTCCTGGTACTCCTTCTTCAGGTGACCGTGAAACTTTATGCCTGTCCAATGACACTCTCCCGCCAGCGCAGGCTCAAGAATAAGAGATACATATTCGCCCTTAAATCCCTCAATATCGATCTTTCGTGCACGTCCTGACTTTCCTTTCAATGCCAGGCCATCCAAACCCCTTTCGTTGAACGCTTCAATCCATCGCGACGTATCGTTCGTTCACTCTTGTCATTGAGGCGGCATACCCCTCGCCTCGTGAGTATCCTCGCTGGAGTTGCCTCAAGCGCTTGAAACCGAATGAATCCTTCTTTGGTCTGTGCACAATGCTTGGCAACAGCTATCTCTTCAGCCGTTGCATTCTCCCAGTGTATTTCCCGAAAGATTCCCACTCATAATTATATGCCACTGAATCAATGTTTTAGATACTCCCCTTTTCTTCGCTCCTTTGCGCTCATTACTTTTGAGGACCGCTATAGAGTCGAAACAACATGCAACAATGCACTTGTCTTTATGAACGGATTAACAAAGACTCTCAATGATAATTCTGACAGGATTATTCAAATCCTAACTGTGCACAAAAAAGAGGAGAAAGGATTCATTCCCATTTTGATTGCGAAGAAATAGAAGCTGTAAGCTCCTACCATCATTATATGTCCGTGAGAAAAGTTCAGAATTCGAAACAGAGCGTATGTTAGAGAAATTCCGGCCCCAGCAAGCGCATAGATACTTCCTGTGATTATACTATTGATCAGGATTTGAGGAATAATATCCGTGCCAGAATAACTTGCTATAAATGATGGTGTTTAATATCAGAGAATAGTTTCTTTTTTTTGACTCTTACAAGGGCTTAAGTATAATTTAAAGCCCTCCAGGCCTGCTCTCTCTGTTCTTTATCGGGATCCTCAATAATGCCATCCAAAACTACACGTCCTAAACGTTTATAAATTTCGTCAATGGGGGTGTTCTTTCCGTCCGGGAAAAGCGGATCAATAAAGTCTGGATGATACCTAAGCATGTGCTCAAGCACAGCGCGGTCGTGCTCTGATTTTGCAATAGTAGCCCAAATATTTCTTGCGATAAAACCAAAATCATTCATACCCCATTCGAGAAGCTTTTCAACGTACAATCCAGCCGCAAGCAACTCTTCGGGGGCCGGTGGACGCTCGAATTGGTATGAGCCCCCACTATTCCTCATCCTGTCTGCAATAAGTACTAGGTTGGTTACTAACTGAGGATTACAATGCTCAGAAAGGATTTTCCGTTCGAGTGTCGAGTCCAGATATGTCATCTTGATTGGATGACATCTTCTAAGCAGAGCTTCATCAATAGTGCGGTTGAAATTTTTTGTAAAAATCAGCAGCAAATTATCGACTTTTGCATCAATTGGAGGTCTGGATTCAAGCCATATTCTTGCATCTTGAATTGGGCCAAGGAAGAAGGTGTCAATGGCAGAGTCCGGCTTATCAAGCTCGTCAATCAGTAGAATGACTGGATGATCCTGAGATCCTAAATACGCTCTTGATAGAATACCTAAGTTTAATAATTCCTCAGCGGTTCCAGATCCTTTTCCAACCATTGCGTTTGCAAGTGCCAAGGTCGATGGACTTTCAATTAGGTTCTGAGTCAGCATACCTTGATAGCAACTAAGGCACATCAATTCTGCACCGGTTATTCTTGCAAGAGATTTTGCAAGAAAACTCTTGCCGCAACCCGAAGGTCCCTCAAGAAGCAAGGCTCTAACTCTTTCTGAATGTGTATTCAAGACCAAGGCAATCTGCACAGCCAAGTAATGAAGGCACTGATAGCCAACACTAGCAAGCCTCTCTGCAAGGCTTTCAGGAGTGCCTATGTTTACAAGGCCGGATTTCCCATTAGTATCCCCGTCACCATTAATGCTTGAAGCAAAAATTTTCATCTCCTCAGATGTGCTTTCTTTTTTCTCTTTCTCCTTATTTTCGTCGTGAAGCCTTGCTGACTCCTTGAGCTTTTCAATTGGCCCTTGCTTAGCTTCTGTGTGATGAGGTCGTCTGTCCAAACGAATAAATACAGGTCTCTGAACAACATTCTGTTGTTTCTTTTCTAAAGCTCCGCCCTCCAAGGCTTTAAACTCTGCCCCTTCGATAACTTCATTAGGGGCTTTTAGCGCGCTTCCAGAAATATAGAATTTTTTCTTTTCCACTTTCTTTTCAATATGTTATCTCATTAGTTACAAGTCGAGTTTCACAAGATTCTCCTTGCTCTAACGATCAATCGGCACTGAAAGGGTCATTGCTTCAATAAAAAGACGAAGCTCAATGAGGAAGAAAGAAGCTCAAATAGGCTTCAGCCTGGCAATAATAAGAATGATAATAGCGATTATAATAGTAATAATCTCCACCGCTTACATCAACATCATGAAGCACAACACCTGGTTGAGGAGACCCAACTGCTTTTGACCTGTTATGAGCATCCTTAATGACCTTCCTTAAGGAGATCACTCTTGTCGCTTTTAATTCCCAATGGCAATACTTCTTGGAAATCACCTAGAGCGGCGACTGAAAAAGACACAACAAATAAGACTCTAAGGATGCGACCACCTCGCCTATTGACACTAACAAGTCATTGCTCCAAGCACCTTTGACCCTTCTTTTGAAATTCTACATCATTTCTTAAAATGACTCTTTTTCAACCACCCACAGTCCGTGCATCATAAACGCAAACACCTCGAGAAGAGCCAACCATAAAAGAAATCATTGACTGCCCTGCCTTGGACTCGCCTATAATACTTGCCCCCTTATTAATGCGATCCTTGAACGCCCCTTTTGAAAGGAATATCATACGAAATAGCTTTCTAACCAAGGCTATCTCTGCTGCATCGAAGCCAGCTCTTTCCATCCCAATTTTGTTTATTCCTATGAGAGTTGCATGATCACCATGTGCAATGCAAAAAGGCGGGACATCCTTTGAAACCATTGCTCCAGCGCTAATCAGACATAAATCCCCTAACCGAACAAATTGATGAATCCCGGAAAGGCCCCCAAGAATCGCCCTACTCCCAATTTGCACATGACCAGCCACGGCGACACTATTGGCGAATATGTTTGAATTGCCTATTTTTGAGTCATGACCAACATGGCTATTAGCCATAAAGAGGTTCCCATTTCCAATTTCTGTGATCATCCCACCGCCTTCTGTTCCAGGCTGCAAGGTCACAAATTCGCGAATGAGATTTTTCGATCCTATAACTAGCCGACTCTCTTCTCCATGATATTTTAAATCTTGGGGAATTGAGCCGACCGAGGCAAATTGAAATATTTTATTGCCGTCACCAATACTGGTGTTCCCTTCAATCACAACATGCGAACCGATTATGTTGTTTGCGCCAAGTTTTACATGTCGTCCTATGACACTGTATGGCCCAATAGAAGTTCCATCACCAATTTCAGCTCCATTTTCAACTATTGCCGTGGAATGTACTTGTATACTCAACTTCTTCTCACTTTATTACAAACATTGTGATGCCCAGAAATCTCTATTTTCAAATTCAAGAAGAGAATCCTGTCAAGAGGAGATCTCATCTGTTTCCATAGCCATTAAAGTTCCGGTACAAACCACCTGGCCATCAACTTGAGCTTGTCCCTCCATCTCCCAAAATCCTCTTCGCCGCTTTTTAAATACCACCTCGATCCATAGTGTATCACCCGGAACCACCTTCCTCTTCCAGCGAACTTTATCAGAACCTACAAAATAAAGATTCTTCTCTCTACCGGCTCCATTACTGGACATTTTAGAAAGTACACAACCACATTGTGCCATTGCTTCAAGAATCATGACCCCAGGCATTACCGGTAACGATGGAAAATGCCCCTGAAAGAAGGGCTCATTAATTGTAACGTTCTTGATTGCAGTTATACTCACGTTCTCGACGAACTTGACCACCTTGTCAATCATCAAGAATGGGTAGCGGTGCGGAAGTATTTTTTGAATTTCAACTGCATCGAATACGACTTCTTGACCCATAATTATTGTCGCTCCTCTAGAATTTTTCTATTCTTTCCTTTAGTTTATTGAACTTCGAGCTACTGTGATAGCTTTTTACTGTCCAAAGCTTTCAAGACTTCGGGCGTAATATCCAACTCATCATTAACATAAAGCACGACCTGCGGATCCTTTTCCACCACAACGATAGCGCCTTTTTGAGCCGCAACTTCATTAACAACTTTCTTGGCCTCAGTAACAACTTTCATTAATGAGGAATCTCTCATTTTTGCCATCTCCTGCCTCTCATCGGCAAGGCTTCGCTCCAATTCCTTTTGCTTTTTCATAACTTCTTGTTTCTTCTGTTCCAGTGCATCCTTGGATAACAACGATGCCTGCTTCTCAACCTGCTCGCTCATTTCCTTCACTTGATTCGAGCGCTGTTGAAGCCTTACCTCTTTTTTCTTCGCCTCCGCTTGGAGATCGGATTGCGCCGCTTTACCCATGATGGATTCACTAATCACTCGTTGCATATCGACAACAAGGATCTTTCCAGAAGCAGCCATGGCTGCCGATGAGATTCCAAAAAAACTCACAAAAGCAAAAATTATTACCCTGCTTGGATGACTTCGATGACTCATTGTTTATCCTTTTTTTGAAAGATGATTCTAAAGTTATATTGAATACTTACCTAAAACTCAAGCTCCTCTTTTTAATACTCAAGAAAAGCCCTGCAAAGATTCATGCGAAACTGTTAAGTATTAGTAGAAGGCTTGAGAGCACTTAAAGATTTCCATAAATAACAGAGGGGTCTAGGGGATGATATTATTCATCATACATTGATATTTTTGCGTTTAGTCGTGTTGCTTCTTATCCAGGGACAGTCATGGAACAAAGAAATAACGATCAAAGAGGTCCTTCCACTAAAGTGCCAGGCGAGAAGCGGCGAGGATGCTTCTTCTATGGATGTTTAATATCTCTTGTCGTAATTGCATTTCTTGGCCTTGCTATTTTTTGGGGAGTAAGGTGGGTCACTCAGAAAGTAGTGCATAACTTTACTAGCAAAACCCCGCTAATCCTCCCCTTATCGAATGTAGATCCCACAGAAACTGCTAAACTTCTCAGGCGCTATGACGATTTTAAGAGCGCCTTTGAATCAGGCAAAGAAGGGGCTTCGCTTGTACTAAGCTCTGTTGAATTGAATTCTCTTATCGCCGTCCATCCAGACTTCGAAAGGATCAAGGACAATATTTCAGTAGATCTAGGTTCTAATCACATTAATATAAAAATCAATTTCCCTCTTGATGATTATGGTTATAAGGGCCGTTTCCTAACTGGTGAAGCCACAAGCACTTTGGAGCGTCCAGGTGGGGTACTCATTGTTGAACTCAAAAAACTAAGAATTGGAGACATCCAAGTTCCAGCCTCTTTCTTGTCAAAGCAAAAGAATCTTATCTCGAAGCTATATGAGGACCCTGATATAACAAGACTCTTGGCACGATTCAAAACTATTGAGCTCGAAAATGGAATGCTAAAGCTAGGGACATAGATGTCCGTTCTTCGAGTGTCGAACTAGGGGTTTAGGGTACAAATCAGTCATCAAGCAACACAGATGTAAGATTAGTGGTTAAAATCGTCTCATTAGTGCTTTTTTCTGACATTTGCGCATTCAGAATTTTAGCATAATCTGTAATGGTAGCTGCACCAGTATAGGGTGGAAATTTCCCAGTATCACTAGTGTTATCTTCCTCGATTTTTTTCCCGGTTGAAGCATAATACGTACCCTCGAAAGTACCATTAGCGGTCGATGCCGTTGATTCTCCAAGGCGCCTAAGAGAAAAGGTTGAAGTACCATCAGAATATTTTGTAAATGCAATATCAGAAGTATCAACCGCTTTAGTGGCATCGGAAACTCGGCTGCTGGATAATTTGTTCTTATCTGAATCCAATTGAGCCGAATTGAAGGCTAAAGAGTACATATTCGTTGCATCATCTTTGCTCAGGTATTTGCCCCTGACTAAATCTCGAAGCGCGAATTTAGCAGCAGATAATTCTTGGTTTCTTGCCCCTTTTCCCTCAAGGATTTCTCTATGTCGTGCCAAGCGCTTCTCAAATCTAGCAATTGCTCCTTCATCGTTGGTTTTTTGAACCTGATGTTGTATCAATGCGGAAAAGAGTTCCTGCTCGGAAGCAGGATTTGCCGCTGAATTTTTAATAGATTTATTCAAAAAGGCCTTGAATTCTGATTCTTGGCCTTCACTCTCAGCCGTTGCTGGAAGTATCTTCTTTTGATTAACAGCCTGCAATGACGAAGCTTTTTGTATTTTCATCGTCTACTCCTTGACGATTAAAGAAATCCATTTCACTAAGACAACTTAAAGACAACCTTGTCCATCTAGAAGAGAATGGCAGCAAAACTTAGGCCAATATTTTTCTAACTATTCTAGGAGCTAAGACAAGCTAGGCAAGCGCTTAAGTTGTAATACCAATGACAGCGTTTTCATGAGTTTTCTCGTGCTCATGAACAGTTAGTATCAGCAAAAATCAAAGAAAAGTTCTGAAGCAATTATTGCCTTTCTTCAGATAGAAAAGTGCAGGGTCTTTAATTGTTCAAAAGGCTAGGTCAATGGATGGCCTTGCCTCCTCATTCGGCGCTTTCGGGCCGCTGTGCAGAGGGGAGGCCAGGTTTGCAGAGCCAAATGATTTAGCTGCTAGCGCTTAGGATTTATAGTATGAAATCAATATATTATATTGCTTTGCTTCTATCGCTGTTCCTGGTTGACCTAAAGAACCTGAGAGCAGAGACTCTGTATGTAAAACTCGAACCCCGTGTTAATCAGACAGGAGAAGTCAAACTAGACGCTTCCTCAGCTAAGCCTTCTGAAATTGTCTTTTTCAC
>JAAZON010000131.1 GCA_012797725.1 SAR324 cluster bacterium
ATCTCTGTTTAATCCATCCCCGATTCCATGCAAAAATCCTTGTAGCAAGGCTTTAAAATATTCGATATTCATCTCCACCTTAGAAAGCTCTTTTTCGTCCTCTGGCGCCTGCACACTGGCTGTTCGAACAAGATCCCCGAAATCATAGAGATTCGACCCTGGCATTACTGTGTCAAGATCTACCACACATTTCCCTCTGCCGGTATGACGGCAAAAAAGAAGATTATTTAACTTCATGTCGTTATGAGTGATGCGCCAGGGGAAGGTTCCACTTCGTAGCCCTTCCATTATCATCCCAGCTTCTGCTTCGTGAGCAAAAGCAAAATCGATTTCTTTCTGCACAGCTTCCACTCGTCCTTCAGGATCACGCTCGACTGCATTCCGAAAAGAAATAAACCTCTTGGGTGTATCTATAAAATCAGGAATAACGGCATGAAACAATGAAGGATCCAAATCTGACAACAGTGAGTTAAAGTGGCCAAATGTAAGAGCGGCTTCTCGCGCGTGGTCAATATCAAGACAACAATCGTAGCTTTCAGTATCTGTAACAAACTCATAGGTTCTCCAACACGAGCCGTCAATAGCTTGGGCATAACTGGCGCCTCCTTGAGTGTGAACTATTGAAAGAACAACAAGATTATTGCTTTCTAGCTCTATCAATTTCTTTCGAAGATGGCTGGTGGCTGTTTCTATATTATTCATCAGGGCTGATACATCTTTGAATATGGAAGTATTCAGACATTGATGAATGTACCAAACTTTCTTTGAACCGCACTGCCACTCGCCTCGCATGGTCCTATGCAAATGACCACTTCCATAGGCCTCAAGGCTCATAAACTCTCCGTCAATTTCAAAAGTAGACAAAAACGTCTGCAATTCTTCGGGGATGCCTTCACGAATACATGCTAACTTTTTGTTACTGTTTGCTGAGGCAACCTTCGAGGATTTCACTATCAAGTCATTGTTTAAAGATGCCAGTTCGCTTTTCTTTGCAAGATTATCAGATGTCATAATTTCTGGAGTCCCATGCTATATTGGGAAAAAGAGTTTTCTTTTATCCATATACACCTTGAGAACTACACTTTTAAATTCTCCTTTTCAATAGGAAGAAATGAAATCCATTGATAATCAAAAGACTTGTAAACTTTGCTTTTCTTGGCTGGAATTCTAAAGCTACTGAAAGCTTTCAGCCCCTACAGAGTCTCTCCTTCGATTGCTTTTTAAGGACTTTCTATAACGCTCTAAAATCAGTAACAAAATTGATGTGGCGTAGTGCTTCCTCTTTCCCTATAATAGTACGATAGATTTGAAAAAGGGTGCGGGAAGCCTCTGGAGAAAAACCAGCATGGAAGTTGAAAAATACATAATATTAAGTACCACGAGCGAGCTTGCTCTTGCCAATAAGACTTGCGCAGCCCTAGAAAAGGCCAACATTCCGGTGTTAATAGAGCATGCTGATGCCTTTATAGAAGAAGGCAAGAGACTTAGCTATCGAATTCTTGTTCCACTTCGTTACTCCCAAGCTGCACGCCGAATTTCTGATAATGCCCTCTTCTCGTTTGAAGATCGCCCAAGCAGCAAACCACTATTTGCACCATTCGTCGCATCAAACACGAGCCATTAATTGTGGAGGGCTAAACAGGGGCGGACCTGCGGAAGTATGGCCCTACGGAGCTGGACAGCTCACCGACTCTACTTATGGTATTTCAGGATCGGACGAAGATTCGGGGAAAAAGAGAATAGAAGGGCTGAAATTCTTTTCGCTCAATATTTCAGGGCCAACTGGACCCTCAGACTTATTAAATAGGAAATGACCTAGTTCATGAATAATTATTATTGGTGCAATTATGATTAGGCCTATGAATATACCCATTCCATTAAGTCCTCATTTGTTCTCAAGTCTTAACTCACCCGCCCAATCATGTGATGGCTCATCCTTTTCATATTTATCGACAAATTGAAGATAAAGGGCCGCAGTTTTTGAGAATTCGCCTGTAGCCTCATTCCTTACACGCTCAAAGGCGTGCCGCGCCTTCTCCCACTTGCGCTCTTTGAATAAGTTAAGAGCTTGAGTCCAGGAGTCAATAAATGAAGCATCCAGTTCAAGCGTTGGAAGGGTAAATATTTCCGTAGCAGCACTTTTTCCATAAACTTGAATGCTTCCTAGTGGGATAGCCTCTGAACTACCTTTTAAATCGTTTAAGACTTCTTTACTTAATAAGAGATTGGTTCCTAAGAACTTATTTAACCCCTCAAGCCGTGATGCTAAATTCACTCCGTCTCCCATGGCGGTATATTTCAAACCAGCATCGCCGCCAAAATTCCCAAAATCTACTTCACTTCTATGAATGCCAAAGCGCAATTTTATTACTGGGATTTTCTTCTTCATGCAAAGATTATCTAACTCCCGTTGAATTTCTTCGGCGCAATTCAGTGCAAGATCTGAAGGATTGCTTACCCTTATCGGATGCCCCCATATAGCAAGGAAACCATCACCAAAAGCATCCAGATACATCCCTTGATTTCTTTCAATTGCAGCCCTCAATGTCTGATAATACGCGTTGGCAAGATCTCGAGTCTCCAACTTGGATGTGCATTCCGCAGTAGAGGTAAAACCTGCAATGTCTCCAAAGAGAAGCGTTACTTCAACGATGCTGCTTCCGCTGCTTAGGTCTTCATCCCTCTCTGCTACTGCATCTGCAATCACTGGAGAGACATAGCAAGAAAGTGCGCTATGAATTCTATGCTTTGCACGCTTGGTGATAAAATAGTAGTAAAGCAATGTGCTTAAAAAGATGCATGGCAGCACTAATAAAACAACGCTTAAGCCAGGTAAGAAGTAGCCTTTTAAAAATAGTCGATAGGCGCAAAAAATCCAAGTGATACTACTTCCCACCCAAACAAGAGTACTCCACAGCGGTTTCAAAGAGAGCATTGCAAAACTAAATACAAACACTAAGGCTACGAGGCCAAGGATTTCATTTAACGTTGAAAATCGCTTAATCCAATTGCCGTGCAGTAAATTTGCTGCAGCTGTTGCATGTATCTCCACCCCAAAAGTAGGCTGTTGACCAGCGGATGTGACAAAACTGTCCTTTGCCTGAGAATGTGCATCAGTGCTCATCATATAGCCTATAAACACAATCTTATCTTTCAAAAGCTCAAGCGGCAGAGGCTTAGAGTCGTCGAAGAATTCATGATAAGAAACTCGAAGTTGATGAAATCATCTCTACTAGGCCGCCCGAAGCGAAGGTTTTTCGCACCCACTGCTGCTTCAGACAATGGGCGAAGTGGTTGGCTTAAACGAGGAGAAACTATAGGGAGCCTTCTAATGGTTCCATCATCATCAATTGGAAAGCCTGGCCTTCCAAGAGCTTCAACACTTCTTGCAAATATAGGCTCCGGGCTTAAGTCCTCAATCTTTGACTGTTCCAAGTCTCCAAGAAGCGGCGCATCGCTTGCAATAATAGTTGGATTTAGAGAAAGCGCCTTTGCAAACTCAAAGTCCGTAGCCTCATCTTTTCCTTTTCCCTGGAAAGCAATATCAAAGGCGACTCGACTCACTCCGTAGCTTTTTAGTTTTTTAAGCAGATCTGCATGCTTTTCTCTGGGCCATATATTAAAAGGAGAGAGTCCAAGTTTTCTGTAGCTTTCCAAGTCTATCGATATAATTAGAACTTCCTTTGGAGGAGAAACTTTTCCACGATAGTTAAAAGAAGCATCAAGTGGGTAAGAATCTAAATGTCGTCCTGCATATCCCTGAAATGTAAATAGCGCTATGAGGGCAAAGAACCCAGAAAGGATGTTTTTTATGAACCAGTGCACCCGAAGCTTCATGAATTCATTCCAAGCAAAAGCTAGTTTTTTACTTAGTCAGGATCGGCAGTCTGCAAGATTTTCTTAAGGCGAACAAATCTGGTATTCCATTGGCCAGACAAGCATTCATAGCCCAATCTCTATTGATTTGAGTGTCTAATTTTCCTATTTTCCAGCTTAGAGATATGGCTCCTTGGCATCTTTCAAACAAAGGTTAAAGTTTCATGCCACATCGACCGACAGAATCACTTCTCCTACGGAGCAAGCCATGAAAAAAAAACACAATGAACGCGGCGCATCTCTTGTTGAATATGCCCTTCTGGTGGCTCTGATCGCAATCGTAGCTATAACATCCGTCCGCGCCGCTGGCACTAAAGTCAGTCAGCAGTTTTCAGAAGTTGGTAATGCGTTTGTGGCATGTGGAGCGGGAGACGACCCAGAGGACTGCCAACCAAATCCAGACCCTGCTTTTGGAGACGAAAGCTGATCGCAACAATTACTGCATCACTTTTCTAAACGGGATTTACTTATTACTATACGCACTAACCGCCTCCTTACTAAGCAGCGACTTCGATCCATTATCACAAGCTCCGTTTGAACATGCATTTTTGCACTGAATGATTGAAGACCTAAGATTCCCATTTGAACAGCTATACTCTACTAG
>JAAZON010000132.1 GCA_012797725.1 SAR324 cluster bacterium
ATAACGGATTGCCAATCAAAGTCGTGCATGCTTGCTTTATATGTATATATGCCTGGTTAAAGGTCTCTGTTGGTACATAATATGTTGTCATTGCACGGTAAAGGATCTGCTCAATTTTATCAGCGCCTATTCCCGTAATTTCGCATCCATTAAAAGACCCACCCTCTGACATTAGATAAAAGGCTTTACTCGGTACTGTTGAATTAATGTGAACTCCGCCATTGTCATAACTACCGCAATAAAACCATTGTGAATGTATTTTGTCTGGGTAAAATGACCCTTCATAACTTATACTTGGTGGATCTATCAAATTTCGTACTATTGACCCATTCACCATGCCATGGAGCCAGTTCGCATTCCCCGTAATAGATCGCTCAACCATTTCACCCATTACATCCGAGAAATTTTCATCAAGCGCCCCTGATTCACCGGAGTAGACCAGTCCGGCCGGAAACACTATTCCACCACCCGGTAGCTGGTTGAATGTAAAAAATGGAATACCATGGGAGTATTCATGCCCAACGGTATCAGTACCTACCGTGTCATGACAAAAATTTATGATCCCGGAATTAAAGGCGGCATATGAACAATGAGAACCCAAATCACCATCCCGATACACATACGCAAAAGTCCATGCCGGTTGATACAGCACACTCCCAATATACAACCCAGTTCCTACCCCACCTTGATTATTTGCACCATCCCGATTGAACTTGCTAAGATAATAATTGTGTATGGAGCCTAGCAAGCTATGCATATCATCTGTATCGGTGTATCCAAATACGGGGTTTGTACCTCTCGCTAAATTAGTCTCACCCCTTCCAAAGACGTATTCCGGATAATGAGGTGGGTCTGTAAATCTTTTATTAACCCAACACTTGGTATCCCAAAGCATTGTTGTGCAATCAAATACATAGCGTGTTAGATATCTAATATTCGAAAGCCTTGCTATTACCTCCCCGCTTTGTGAATCAACATAGTAATTCTCATTAGCCTCTATTCCAGAGCCTTCTGGTGCTCGAAGAACCACTTGATGCGAAAGGATAGAGACATTTCCTGGTGTATTTTCTATTAGGCTCTTTGGGTAAATGACTAATGAATTGCTAACCACGAGTGGCTCTATATCAGTATTAAAATCTCTTCTAAATGCTGAAATTGCTATCTTTAGAGCTTGTTTCTTTCCTATTTTGGCTTTCCCTGGAACTGAAATATTTGGAGCAATACCTACACTTAGCGAATCAATAGAGCCGTTTTTCAGAAACCTAACGTTAAGCCCACTATAGACAACCGGGTACCCTTGTTCAGATTGCTGCACATAACGAACAATAGTGCCTCCTTGAGGATCTGCTTCTGGTGCTTTTGGAAGAAGCTCTGAGCCAATGTTATTTAAGCCTAAGAGCCTCTTATTATTATCTAAAAACTCATCTGCTTTTAAGACGCTATCCTTTCTATTCCAGCGCCTCTGCTGAATCTTCACTCTTGCCTTTTGAATTTTAGTGAGATTCTTAATTGATGCTGCAAGAGCTAACCTTGCGTTATATGTTGCAGATATTATGCGATTGCTGCCCTTGTCTCTAAATACTTTTAGCTCCGTGCTTTTTGCGTTTGCTAAACTAGAAAAGAAAACTAAAAACCCTATCCAAAGAAGCATTCTGACTCGTTTCATCTCGAGCCTCTCCTATTTTTTAAAGTTGAAAACGTACTACTTCAATCTCGAAAGCTTTAGGCGCTAACTAAAACCTACTTCAACCTAAAGAAGGGGGTTTAGAACCTTTAATGAAATACTCCTTCCACCAAAGTGCTTTGCTCTTAATTATGAAACTCAGCAAAACCTACCAACTTTTAGATTATATAATCTGTTATCCCTTGTTCAAAGTGAAAGTTGCTTAAATCCTTCAAGATTTTGAAAAGTTTAAGGAAATCAAGAAATTGGTGCCAAGGAACAATTTAGGGGGGGGGTGGGGGATCTCCCTTCGGCCTTGTGGAAACAAGGCCCTCCATTTAAAAATATCCAATTATTCGGAGGGACGACTTGCATGTCGACCTAATTTGTTCCCGATTACTCCGGAGGGGTGTATTTTGTGCGGCCGAGATCCTTGCCATGTCACGCCTGACGGAGAGCTAAGCTCCCTACTTCGCCAAGGAAACGAGCAACATCCAGAACAGATGCATTATCGAAGAAAAGCTATTGTAATAAAAACGTGAGTATTTTATACTGGACCCGCAAACACTCACGAGTATTTACGGGCGATGGCATAATTTTTAAGCAGAATTGTGTGCATAATCAGGGCATTATATGGATCGAAGCATCTCAAAACAGATCAAAGAGGATCTAAAAGAGAAGATGGTCTTTATAGGAGGCCCAAGGCAAGTTGGGAAAACTACCCTCGCGATAAATTTCCTCCCGTCAAAAAGCAAGAGCGACCCGGCCTATTTAACTTGGGATCAAAAAAGCGATCGTCTCCTGATTCAAAAGGAGCAACTGCCTGCGATATATTCGCTTATTGTACTGGATGAAATCCATAAATACAGATCTTGGCGGAATCTAGTGAAAGGCTATTTTGACCGTTACTTCCCCAAGGTTAATTATTTAATTACCGGTTCAGCAAGGCTCGATGTTTACCGGCATGGTGGAGATTCTCTTCATGGACGCTATTACTATCATAGGCTTCATCCACTATCCCTGAAGGAATTGAACAACAACCCTACGAGTGCTGATCTCGCGCACCTTTTTAAGTACGGGGGGTTCCCTGAACCATTTTTAAAGGCAACTGAAAGATTTCTAGCTAGATGGAGAAGAAGTCGGATTGAGAGCGTCTTTCAGGAAGACATAAGAGAATTGGAAAGCGTCAAGGATTTGAGTCGTTTGGAATTGCTGTTTGAAACATTGCCTGACAGGTTATGCTCACCTCTTTCGCTAAACGCAATTGCAAAGGATCTTGAGGTTTCTCGTGACAGTGTTGCTCTTTGGATTGAAATATTCGACAGGATGTACCTGACGTTTCGTATTAGCCCTTACGGCGGACCTAAGATCCGCGCTGTAAAGAAAGAACAAAAGCTCTATTTTTGGGATTGGACAATAGCTAATAAGGACGGGCCTCGCTTTGAAAATCTCGTTGCTCTTCAGCTTTTGAAATATTGTCA
>JAAZON010000133.1 GCA_012797725.1 SAR324 cluster bacterium
AGCGGCACTAGTATTTTTCCCGACTTAGTTCGTCATCAGAACACAAAAAGGGGAGCCTGAGAAATAGTTCAAGGACAAAATAGGGATTACCACTTGAATCTTCGGATCGCTCATAAGTTCAAAAGTCCCAATAACAAAACTACGAAACGCTAATTCCCATATACCCTTAACATCACGCTCTCACTGTCATCTAGAGAACCACAAGGATCGATTGGAGAATCTGAGGCCTCGGCTCGCACAAGCTCCTTATCTGCTTCTGATTGGAGGAGCAGCTTCAACACGATGACTCCAATGAAGGGATCTGTCTTATTTGAACTTATAAATTCACCTTCACTAAAATTGAAAGAAAGAAAAGAACTGCCATCCGCGCAGAGGCCCTTTGAATCAGGCTCTCTATTGGATTGGAACAAAACATGGGAAGTTCCTTCAACGTAGGATGCCCCAGCAGGAATCCTTATCACCGAAAAAAAAGGTTGGCTTCTGTATTCTCCGTTCACTTTGTCGGCTGAGATTCTATAGCTAGAAGAGAAGCTATTTGTTGTTCCTGATGGCACACTCCCACGCTCAAGTGCAACATTTAAAACTGCAGGTGGTGAAGGATTAGTTCCGCAGGCTGAAATTGCTAATCCTATTCCAAGATAAACAAGAATTTGAAATAATTTCTGTCTCATCCAAGTACTCTCTGAAATCAATTTTTAACTTTTGCCTAGTCTCCGTATACCCAAGATAGCAGTGCTTCATTACAAGTGCAATTTAATACAACCGCAATTTCATAATAAAAACCTCCTCAGAGAAAGAAAGGGCAGAAATTTCCACCAAATCGCCTTTTTAACTCGAGTGGTGAAAAACCGGCTTGTCTGTTAACCCACTCCTTGCCAAAAAATCGTGGATTTCAGGAAAGCAGATTTAGACACAAATCCAAGCAAAAATAAAATATTGTGCGGGTTCTTTGCCCCAAAAAAGCTTCGCCTAATCCCGGGGCTACTCAACTCGTATCCCTAAATCTCAAAGGGTTTCATGAATGAATACAAAAAACTTCTTTGATCAAAAGAAATTCCTTGAGAAAGCCCGTTTGGATAGTCTAAAATAATCTTTAATTTACTCCCAAACCGCCTCTTAGTAATCAGCATCATTTGGGAGTCTGAATGCCGCGAGTCGGAAGAAACTAAATACTTATTGTCCTTGACTTTACAAAAGGGACTGTTAAATGTCTCAAGATCATCCAGCTGGTAGTTTCCTTCAGCCAACAGAGGTTGCTTCTGAAACCTCTAAGTCAAATTCATCGTCATGCAATATACTATTGACAGAACATGATCTAAGAAAAACCTTAAAAAATAATATTCGCTTTTTCGAGCTATCTCTAGCTCCGCATATAATAATTCAGGGTGAGTGCCAACCTACGAACAAGAGAAACGAAGAAGTGACTGATTGCAGTATGTGGATTGCAGAAGTTGCGTCTAGTCTGATGAGTCCTTTAACTAAGATCGAGCGATTTTGCGCCTTCGACGATACTTTTGAATCAAATTTGGTTGACTATCCGAGTTATATTGAGCAGCTCCAAAACAAGTCGCATAAGCCCGATCAAATATTTTTCTATTCTAGTCCACTTCTTCGAGAGCTTACAGCGGATATTTTCAAACATTTGCTTAAAACTTCTAGGTCGTGTCCTAGATTTCAAATCATTCGAAAAGAAGAAAAGGTTTTTTGTGAGATTAACGGAAAAAATATTTCCAT
>JAAZON010000134.1 GCA_012797725.1 SAR324 cluster bacterium
AGTCGGTGTAATAGTTGAGGAGAGGAATTCTAAAGGCCCCTTTGTAGATTTGCTCGATTTTCTGCATAGAGTGGATCTTCGTGTAATTAACAGGCGAATCATAGAAAATCTGATAAAATGTGGGGCTTTTGATTGTTCAAAACATTCTCGAAAAGAAATGGTTGATCATCTGGATGAATATCTTAAGGGGGCACAATCCCTACAGCGTGAACGGGATACTAATCAAATGTCCTTGTTCGATCTGGGTTCAACGGTTGCAGCAAAAAGACGTAACCCAAACGGAAATGGCAATGGGAATGGAAACGGGAAAGCTAATGGTGAAGTCGAATGGCCAATAAATCAGAAGTTGGCCTATGAAAAGGAGGCTTTAGGTTTCTACATATCGGGGCATCCGCTTGAAAAATTTCAAGCGGAGCTTAAACGTTTGGGTGTTTCCACGACAGAAGATATTAAGAGTATGCAATCTCAGACAAATGTGCGTGTGGCGGGAGTTGTAGCGGCTTTACGTTTGAAGAATACGAAGAAGGGTGACAGATACGCCAGTTATCAGTTGGAGGATTGGCTAGGAACAGTAGAATCAATTGTTTGGCCAGATGTCTATCGACAAGTCTCTCATATTCTTATTGCAGATGAACCCATTGTTGTTTCAGCAAAACTTGATGTGTCAGATGAAAGGAGGGTTCTGATAGTTGAGAAAGTGGATTCTTTGCTTTCGATTCGTGATCGTTCTGCCAAGCTTGGGCTTTTGAGGCTACGAGGTGATGATAATTTTGAGGAGCATTTGGATCAATTAATGCAAACTCTTAATAGGTATAGTGGGAATTGTCCATTGAAAGTGCGTATCGAAGTCGAGGATGCGGAAGTTTCTATGGTACTGAAAGATCACAAAGACTCTCCAGTGCGCGTAATGCCCTCAGAAGCGCTCTGTAATGAGGTCGAGCAAATCTTTGGCCGACCGGTATTGTCTTTTATATAGAATAGTCCTTGGTCTTTGTTTCTTCGGTAACGATTAATCAGTACGGTTTTGGTCACCTAGGCACACGACCCATATGAAAATGCCCCCAGCCCTTATTCCACTCGAGTTGTATGCAACACGGTTGTCATTGGGAGCGAAGCGTGGCAATCTCAAGTAAGTCAATGTCCTTTGTTCATGCAATGGATGAGTTAGTATCTCAATACTGAAAGAGGGTCTTGGTATCGGCCAAGGAAGGCAATGGTTCAGTGTTTCTTACTGGCTGAAGATCTTAATGTTGTAATGACTACATTAGGTAGGGCAAGATGGTTAAACAAACATCCAAGGAATCATTACTGCCTCCACTCTGGATTCTGAGCACTGCAGTGGTTTCCTTTGCAATTTGGCTTGTTGTGCAACTCAAGGAAATGGTGGTTCTTTTGGTGGTTGCGTATTCTATCGCCTATGCTCTCGATCCTGTGCTTGACTTTTTTGAAAGAAAGAGAATTTCAAGATCGACTGGCATATTGGTAATCTTAGTAGTCTCAATACTTAGCCTCGCCCTGCTTTTTGTTACAGCGGTGCCCACTTTATTAGAGGAATATAAATATCTTTCAGAGAATCTCCCGACGTATGTCGCAAAGGTTCGAGAACAATTTTCTAGCTTTCAAACCCGACTAGTATTAATGCTTCCGGCTGTAGCTGCAGAAAAAATACAACATATCTCTTTGGCGGATTTAGTGCCCGATCTAAATTCTGGGGCGGTCAATAGTATAGTGCAGGGTCTGATCGCCACATTACTGAAAGGATATTCAATTACGTTGACCCTTGTGAACATTGCCCTCCTTCCTTTTTTTATTTATTACATTGCGGTTGATTTCACACCTATTTACAGGGGGTTTATAGCTCTTTTCCCCTCCGAGAGACGAAAAGTAGTAGTTGAAATACTCGACGAGATTGATGTTCTTGTGTCTGCATTTGTGCGTGGTCAAGCTATGGTCGCGAGCATCCTGTTTGTGCTTTATGCAATCGGACTTTCAATTGTAGGTGTCAAGTTGTGGTTCTTATTGGCCGTTATAGCAGGATTTGGAAACCTTATTCCATATGTTGGGACGATTACAGGTATTACGTTAAGTTCAATAATGGCTCTTGTTAGCTTTGGTGATTTTCCGCACGTATTATATGTGTGGATTGTCTTTGCTGTTGTGCAATTTCTGGAGGGCTTTGTAGTCACCCCAATAATTGTGGGTAGTAAAACTGGGTTCACACCTCTTGTTATAATTCTTGCCCTTTTTGCAGGAGGTTCGTTGTTTGGGCTTCTCGGCGTTTTTCTTGCAGTGCCGGCTGCAGCAGTGTTGAAGGTCTTACTCCGAAGAGCGCATCATAGGCTTATGAAGCAACTTGGAGATGCAAAGTCCTGAAAATTTCCAGATAATTCCTATTGAATGCTATGTTTTTAAGAAATCCAGTTGAAGAAGATCAATTAAATAACAGTCTAAAGAGACATTGGGCAATTGAAGTTTATGATGAAGTGCCCTCAACGATGGACGTTGCAGAGGAGAAGGTTATGGCAACAAGCTCCCCTCTCTTGATTCTTGCAAAGAAACAATCCTCTGGTCGTGGAAGGCAAGGTAGAGTTTGGGAGAGCCCAGAAGGGGGATTTTATGGGACATACGCATTCACCACAAATTCTGCTTCCACCTCATTTGGAGGTTTCTCATTGGCTGTTGGTCTTAGCTTAGTGCGATCTTTAGGAATTGATGTCGATTTGCTTAAACTAAAATGGCCAAACGATCTTGTTTCTCATGATGGACGAAAACTTGGCGGAATTCTTATTGACGTGAAGCACAAATCAAATAGCACCATAGCCTTGATAGGAATAGGAATAAATTTATTAAAAATATCCACCAAGAATATAGATGCTATCTCTGTTGAGGAGCTAAGCGGTAAACTTCTGACCCCAATTCGAACCGCTATGATGTTAAGTGACGGAGTGTTTGAGACATTTAATATATTTTTAGAAAAGGAATTCTCGTTTTTTAAAGCTGGTTGGTTGAAGTGCTCATACGGATATAATAGACGTTTTGTTGTGGAAAGTGGGGGAGATTGCGTTGACGGTCTCTTTCGAGATATTGGAAATGATGGCTCCCTTGTTCTTGAGACCAGAGAAGGGCCTCGTGTTTTAGCTAGTGGACACATAAAGAGGATTTATGCTGCTGACGATTGATATAGGAAATACAAATTTAGTTTTTGGTTGTTTCGAAAAAGACAAGTTGCTTTTTCAGTTCAGGCTACGAACTGACACCGAGAGAACCGTTGATGAGTATTCAGCTCTCTTTCTAACTCTTTCTCGTCAGAATTATGGAGCAGAATTAACAATTGACCAATGCATAATATCAAGTGTGGTTCCCTCGCTTACAGGTGTTATATGTTCAATGGTTCAAAAATTAATCGGTCTAGATGCCTTATTGGTCGGGCCTGGGATTAAAACAGGTCTTAGCTTGAAAGTCCCAAATCCGGGCTCAGTAGGGGCAGATAGAGTGGTTAACATGGTAGCTGCAAAGAAGCTGTTTGGTTGTCCATGCCTTGTGATTGATTTTGGCACTGCGACTACCTTTGAGTACATCAACAAAGATGGAGACTATGAAGGAGGTGTCATTTGTCCAGGGCCTCACGTTTCTATGGCTTCACTAGTGCGTCACACTGCACAGCTTCCAGTAGTCGATTTAATTTGGCCTAAACACGTACTGGGGAGGACAACTGTGGATCAGATGCAGGTCGGAGGCGTACTTGGATATGCATGTCTTGTTGGTGGTCTGATTGAGCAAATATCTAAAGAGGTGGGGCCTGTCTCTCACATTGTTGCAACAGGTGGGCTTGGAAAGATCTTTGCTGAACATTCAAAGAGTATTCTCACCTATGAACCTTCTCTTACTCTTCATGGGTTGAAGTTCATAGCAGAAATGAACTGAAGTCGTAATTGCGCTAGTAACTACAAAAATCTTGTTGACATACTTCCGAGTTCCGCGTTGGGACACTCAAATAAGTGTTGGGAGATAGTTGGAGGACGAAATACGAATTACGACAGGGTGGAGTACGCGCTTTGTGTACTACGTAAGGCGCATAGACGTTTAACATAAAACGCCGACGCCTGCCGTGTTTCGCGTTCGACGTCAACGTAGACGAAGTCTTTTCACTGCAAGCTTTGAGAGCATCTGCACGATGCGGTGTATGAGAGTCCGACAGGGGGAAGATAGAGGTTGGGTCGACTAATTTCAGGGTACTACAACAATTAATAATGGCGCTGCATTCAACAGCTGAAGCTCAAGCGATTGTGTAGTAATGTCGTCGGGCCTCTAGACCAATGAGGATTGAGCTTAGCCTTGCGCAATGTTAAGAGGTATTGTGAAAAAGGCTTGCTCGACTAAGTTGGTCTGCTAAATTGGGGGGGGTATCCTTTTTTGGAAGCTTCTCGATAAGGAAAGAGCTGTAGGCTAAAAACTCCATTACAGCTTGGTAGACACATCCAGCTTTTCGTATCCAAATTTATTCACAACATGATAAATAGTGGAATTTAAGCAAAAAAGTTTTGCAATGAAAAAAATATCTGCGCCACGCGCTGCAACAACACACCGGGATACTCATATTTGTTTTCTGGGTTGAGAATTATAGCCTCATTCCGATGACTTACAGAAATACAACTGCTACCTCAGGAAAAACGCGGAACTAAGGAAAAAAGGCAACAAAGCGGCATTTTTTCTTCTGCGATGCCGATATTAGCAGTTAATGAGCCTTAAATCGGTATTTATTCTATTCTTTTTTCTCTTCATGTTTTCTTCACCCGTTCAAAGCTTGGCGGATGAGCAGACATTCATCGTTAACTTAAAGCATGGCCCTTTGAAGGTTACAATAGAATACGATACGGAATATTCGTCATGGGCAGACTATGCGATTGAACAAGTGAAGTTCTACCTTCCACGAGTGGAGCAATATCTTGGTATTAGATTCCCGCCATATAGACATATTCATATTTATCATTGTAGTGACTGCTTGTCGTGGAATCAGGACGATTGGATCCGTATAAATTATAAAGAAAGTATTGTAGGAAGTCCGGGACTCTTGATACATGAACTGAACCATTTTTGGTTCCGTTACGATACTGCCCCGAAATGTCAAAATTGGTTAATAGAAGGAATTGTCAGCTACCTTCCTATTGCCATGAGAGAGAAAGGAACGTTACCGGATACAACTGAATATAGAGATATAATAAATCGATACTGGGGCTTTAATTGGGTTCCGACAGAAGATCGGAAAATAACAGCTCTTTGCCCGTTTGATGAGTCTAAACGAAGTGGCGTTTATTTAATGTCATATCGCCTTCAATTCTTAATTCATAAGATCCTTGGTCCTACCAAATATCAACGGTTTTTGCGGAACTATCATCGCACCCATCCACATGATAACAAGGCTGTCATCAAGCTTTTGAGAAGGTTTGAGAAGCGTAATTGGCGATTATTTCTTAGAGGTTGGGTTTTTAAAGGTTCCTACAAGTACATTTCCTTCTCTGATTTTACAAGTGATGATGACAAAGACGGTCTTTCAAATGGTGAGGAATATGCCTATAAGACATCGCGATCGAATCCAGATAGCGATGGTGATGCTATTCCCGATGGAGCAGAAATATTGCATGAGCTCAATCCACTTAAGTTCAACGAAAATGCCTCCGAGATTATAAGATCTTATGGTCCTTTTATTGATGGCCTTGGGGATGAATGGGAACTCTTTGACTACAGTACAGTTATTGAGAAAAGCAATGACACAGATCCCTCTGTTTCATGGGCCGATATGAGTGAAATGAATTATCTAATCAAAGATGACAGGCTTATAGTTCGGGTTCAAACGGCTGGAGCTTTACCCTCATTATCAAACGTATTCTTCGATATATTAATTGATACCAACAATGATAATCACCATGAATATGAATTTGGCTTCTATCTTGCTTCTCCTCTTTATCCTTGGCGCTATGATAAGGCAGCAGACACAAGTGAGTCGAAACTTGAGCTTCAGGCAGGAAGAGGGAATGTTATCGAAATGGGGATCCCACTTTCATTAATTCCAACTCGATCGTTCTCAATTTACCCAATTATAAGAAATAACAGTAACAAGATAAATTACGATGAGTGGGGAAGCTGGGTGAATGTTATCCCATTTGATTAACTTTCTGCGGAGTTCGTCATCAGAACACCCAAAGATATTCTATTTTGGCTCTTTGTATTCTGCTTAACTTCTGACTGCTGTTCTGGCTACGTTATTCGAAATTAAAAAAGCTAGTATTTTACCGCTAGCCCTTCTTTTTTTGCTCAAAGCTCAGTCTGAGAGCAACCTGAATGAATTTGCTTATGAGATTTGATAGAGGATAGCTTCTTTTCGACACTTTTCCTGATTTCCTTAAAGATATTCAGCTAATTAAGGTTTATGGCCCTCTAATATATTAGAAAATGTCAGAATCACGAAACCATGTAAAGACGTAGAACTAATAAGGAGAAACATCTACACATGTTGTTTCCAAATTTTAATTTAAGTTTTCAGTCGCTTCCCGATTTTCCCTCTCTTGAAGAACGCATCATGAAGGCATACCAACGGTGCCAAGCCTTGCTCTCTAAAGCAGGGAAGCCGAGAAAGTCGCCCTTTTCTCGAATATCCTTAATTACTCCACATTTAGCTCCTAAACGAACTCCACTCGCAATATTAACGTGATCAGCAACTCCTGCATTTCCACCCATGACTACATTATCACCCGTGGTGCTACTTCCTGCTATTCCGACTTGCCCACATAAAATATTGTGGCAACCCAATGAGACGTTGTGCCCAATCTGGACGAGGTTGTCTATTTTTGTGCCAAGTCCTATCCGCGTACTTCCTAGTGTTGCTCTATCGATACATGCATTTGCACCAACGTCCACTTTTGCTCCTGTATTAACAGTTCCAACTTGTGGAACCGGAACTAAACCTGAGGATGTATTGGAGTCAGGAATATATCCAAAACCTTCTGCTCCTATCACCGCCCCGTTTTGAATTATATTCTGGGCACCAATGTTAACATACTCTCGTATTACAGCTCCGGAGTGAATGATACTTCCTGCCCCAATATGGACACCTTCATATAAAGTAACGTGGGGGTGAATTACCACATCTTTTTCAATATGAACATTTGGTCCAATAACAGAAAATGAGCCAATAGACACATTCTCATCTATTATTGCTGAGGGATGGATGTCTGCTTTGGGGCTTATTCCAGTTGGGTGTGTAGCTGTTGTGCACAGATAAGGAAGTACTGATACAAGAGCAGAAAGAGGATCTGAAACGAAAACCAGCGGTATTGGCGATTCATTTATGTCAGATCTGAGTTTGCAATCAACTAAGAGTGCTCCAGCAGTTGGCTTGCTTAAGACTTTCTTGAGCTTTAGTAAGGAGGCTTCTCGGAGGAAGGATAATGCTGAAGAATCACTCTCATCTAATGAACAAAGACCGGTAATTACAGTTTCCGCGTCGCCAAGCACTGTCCC
>JAAZON010000135.1 GCA_012797725.1 SAR324 cluster bacterium
ATAGATGGTCCCGTGCCTTCCCCATAAATAAACGATAATTCCGTGCGAGGGGTAAGGTAAACCTTTTGTTGCGGTAAAGGAAAAGTTGTTACACCGCGTTCAAATTCAAGAATCCATTTATCATTAGCTAAAATCCATTCGCCTTCCCCGAATAAATCTGCTTCAATAACACGTCCACCCCCAACGGAATTTTGGGGGAGTCCCATTTCTCTTTCATATTCTGATTTCATACGGAGACGACTTACGTAGCCGAATATGAGTCGTGCACCAAAATGAATCTTTACAATGGATCCAAATTGTCCAATTGGATAGATAACTCCGCCATAAACACGAGTTAGGTCAGTAATACTTGGTTCAAGATCTGCAACTATATGTGTACCATCGACCTCAATTACGGTCCCTATTTCAAGGTTAATAACTGGTTCGTTGGGGTTCCCCTTATTATTCATTTCTTACCTCCCAATAGCTGAGTAAGTATTTCAAATTTCCACCATAGTAAATCGGTTGTCTGAATAAATTCCTTCTTACCATGAAAAAAACCTTTATTTGCATAGACCTTGATTTGATCAGAGATAGCTTCATTACTTAACCAATTTAACAAAGTCCCTTCAGGTTTGTCCGTGTTAACAAAAGCGATAATAGTTAACCTACCCTCTGATTGGCTTATGGCTTTTTCAATTTCAGAGTTAATATGCGAATCACCAAAACTATACCCACAAATAACCAAAACCATCTCTTGCATTTCTGAAGGAGAAAGGGTCTCCCGCATATATTGTAAAATTTTTGCGAAAGGATCACGTTGAGTTTCTTGATATTTAGTTGCAGCAGGGTAAATTAATACATGACTTGTTTCCGATTCAGTTTTTATTCCTGAGCGGATTCTCCGTGGTATTGAATCATCCTTAAGTAAGCACCAATCGATAGACCCATGCACCTTAAAGATTCGAGAAATCTTCTTTTCTTTAGTTAAGGTATTTGATTCCCACCAACCTGTAGTGGAGCCAATAAAGCCATCACAGTATGGAACTCGCTCAAGACCTAGAGCATCTTCAATTAGTGTGTCGTAGTTAAGAATGAAATAATCTACTTCTCTGTTTTCCTTGCCAGCTTGTAATGACCCATGAATTGCCCTTACAAATTGTTGATGTGTCGAAATATTCACCTTTGCTTCGGTAATAATGGAGATGATTGCTCTCTTGATTTCATCAAGTGCTAAATGAAGTTTTTCTGCATTTTCTACTAAATTGCCTACCGTCACAGTAGATTTATTTGCCCCACGTTGAGCTCGTCTTTCAGCAATCGAAAGAAGATCAACAATTTCACTCATATAATCTTCAATAGTTGCCGACTTTGCTCCAGTAAACGATTCTTGAACATTTGTTAGGAGCTTTTTTGTGTCATCTGCAATTGTTGGGTGATTTAAAACTTTATCTGTTAGGTCGCGCATCAAAGGAAGTCCAGCAATTACGCTACACCCGGCCCCTAAAAGAAATGCGAGCTGATTCTGTGATAACATATCTCGCATATCTTGGACAATCTCTTTAAGTTCAGTTGAAGAAAAAATTGAAAGATCGTTGCTCATTGAACCTCCATATTTATATCTACTGTCTATTTTGTGTGTTATATCCTCGGTTATTTAATAACCAAATTATGAGTCGGTGTGAAAAAGATATTTTATTCTCGTCTCATTTCTTGTTCCCACGGATAAAAACCTTCGCATGAATTCCTCATTGTTAAAATCAATGAATGGCTAATCCCAACCTATCGGTGAACAAGCTTACCTGTGTTTGGATCAACCCGAAGATTTCTCCTATTGTAAAGATAGTCAATATCAATTGCTCGAATCACTGTATGGCATGCATCGATTAACGGTCTTGGGGTTTCACTACCAGCCAGATCTGGTTTTCTAGCAGCAAATTTAGCTAGGTTTTCACCCCATTCACTTCCTTTCGCGAATTGTGAAAGGGGAGGGACTTCTTTTCTTATCGCTTTAATCAAATCATCAGCATTGTTAGCTGTTTTTACCGCATTGCTCAGGTACAAGTAATGTTTTTCAGATTTTTGAACCTCGTCAATCAAATTCCACGCAATTTCTATTAGTTCTTCTTTTGAAAAGTTACAAAGTTCAAAATCCGGCTGTGAAATATAGAACTGGCCACAGAACAAGTCTTCTTCGGCTGCTTTCTTTATTATCCGAATGTTATCTTCGCGATCCCCATCAAGAACTATCACACTAAAAACTCCAGAACGATCATCCAAGATCAGGTTCTCGCGAAAGGCAAAACCCTTCCTTTTCCCTTGAATAAACTGACCAGCAAGGTCAAATACTTCAATCTGCTGCCAGGGCTGTAGAAGATAACTGAAGGCGGCGTATTCGGTTGGTCCTTCAACATATATTCGGATGCGAACTTCAGCGTCGAGACCCAACTCTCGAATGAACTGTCGTTTTGCTAATAAACCATTGTCAAAAATACGTTTA
>JAAZON010000136.1 GCA_012797725.1 SAR324 cluster bacterium
CGCCGAATTTGTCACCAGCAGCCGCCATTGAACAGAGCTATGCTGGAATGATAGGAAAGGCGCTTGTGCCATTAATGGAACCCTTGGGCTATAATTGGGAACATACACTAGCCATCATAAGTTCCTTTGCGGCCAGGGAAGTTTTTGTAAGTACGTTGGCTACCGTCTATAATCTGCAATCTGGAGAAGAGGCTGCGCAATCTTTGGTTTCTATTCTTCATGAGAAGCATTTGCGGGGTGAGTTTAGTCTAGCAACTGCCCTTTCATTGTTAGTCTTCTTTGTTTTGGCATGTCAATGCACATCAACCCTAGCTGCCTGCAAGAAAGAGACTAACTCTTGGGCTTGGACGGTATTTCTCTTTTCATACAGCATGGCTCTAGCGTATCTTGGAGCATGGGTGACATTTAACGTGGCCTCATATTTGTCTTAAGTGATAATATCCTCAGGTTTGAAATGAAAGTTCTTAAATTTGGCGGTGCGTCGGTTGGTAACGCAGAGAAAATAAAGAGACTAATTGGAATCGTTCGAGATGAACTATTTTCGATCAGGGCCGTCGTTGCTTCAGCCTTTGATGGAGTTACAGATACCCTAATAGCTGCAAGCCAGCGTGCAGCAGAGGGAGACGAGTCGTTTCGAGATTTGACAAAAACTATTGAGGAAAGACACGTTGATGCGCTTAAGGCGTTAATACCAGTTGAAAATAGGGCTCATGTCACTGCACAAGTTAAGACTCTAATCCATGAACTTGAAGATATCTTGAAGGGAGCATTTCTTGTTCGCGAGTGCACGGCGCGTACAAAAGATTATGTTATGAGTTTCGGGGAGCGACTCTCATGTCTTGTGATAAGTGAGGCCTTTAAGGCAGAAGGCGTGGAGAATGAGTTGTTGGATGCTCGCAATTTGATTGTGACTGATAAGAATTTTGGCACGGCGCAGGTTCTTTCACAAAAAACGGAAGAAAAAATACGGGAATATTTTTCGACGCACAAAAGCCTTCAAATTGTGACAGGTTTTATTGGGGCTACCGAAAATGGCGAAGTTACGACTTTAGGTAGGGGTGGTTCTGATTATACTGCTGCAATAATTGGAGCGGAGCTTGGAGTCGATGAGATCGAGATTTGGACAGACGTTGATGGAGTAATGACGGCAGACCCTAGGTATGTTCCAAGGGCACTGAGCGTTTCTGCGATGACGTATGAGGAGGCGATGGAGCTTTCTCATTTTGGTGCAAAAGTCATTTACCCACCAACTATTCAGCCAGCTTACAAGAAGGGAATTCCACTCAGAATAAGGAATTCTTTCAATGTTAACTTTCCAGGTACACTCATTAGCTCTGAACCTGTTCCACAAAGTGTAATTGTTACAGGAATTTCTTCCATCGATCAGATTGCTCTGATGAGGGTTGAGGGGACGGGGATGATAGGAGTAGCAGGAGTTGCTCGCCGAGTTTTCAGTGTGCTCGCGCAGAACAAGATAAACATAATATTGATTACTCAAGCATCATCTGAGCATACCATTTGTTTTGCAGTGCTACCGGAAAGAGCAGAGGAAGCCAAGATGGCACTGCTTGATGAGTTTTCCATTGAAATTGAGAGAGGATTGATTGATGGTGTAGTGCTTGAGGATGATTTGTGCGTGATTTCTGCAGTGGGAGAAAATATGCGCCATACTCCTGGAATTGGAGGGAGACTTTTTAGCTCCCTTGGCAGAAATGGTGTTAACGTCGTTGCAATAGCACAAGGCTCCTCCGAGCTTAGCATCTCAATTGTTGTTCAGCGGAAGGATCAAAAAAAGGCTTTGCAGTCAATTCATGACGAGTTCTTCCTGTCTGACGTAAAGGCTGTGCATTTGTTCTTGGTCGGGAAGGGGCGAGTAGGAGCTACCCTTCTTAATCAACTTGATATGCAGCGCGAGATCTTGAAGAATACTGAAGCTCTGGATCTGAAGCTCGTGGGCCTTGCAGACTCAAAACAAATGTTCTTTGATGAGAGGGGAATCAATTTTAATGATGCAGTTGAGCAGATTAAATCTGGAGACCCAGTAAACATGGAGTCTTTTGTGGCGACTTTGTGTGAGATGAATCTACCTCATAATATTTTTGTGGACACGACCGCAAGCTCTGAAATTCCTAAATATTATTCGAAGCTGCTTTCTAAAAGCATTTCTATTGCAAGCCCCAATAAACATTCTGTTGCAGGTCCAATGCGGCAGTATGGTGAGATAAAAGACTTTGCCAGAAGAAGGAGAGCCTTTTTCTTGTATGAAACCTGTGTTGGAGCCGGTCTTCCAGTGATCAGCACTTTGAACGATTTACTGAAAAGTGGAGATAGAGTGATTCGGGTCGATGCGGTAGTCTCGGGAACGCTTAGCTATTTATTCAATTCATTTAGCCGCGGTAGGAAGTTTAGTGAGGTGTTGAAAGAAGCCCATAATTTAGGCTTTACAGAGCCTGATCCCAGAGAGGATTTAAGTGGCTTTGACGTTGCAAGAAAGCTCTTAATACTTGCGAGAGAAATCGGCTATGATTTGGAGCTAGAGGACGTGGAAGTGGAAAGCTTAGTTCCCGAAAGTTGTAAGAAAGCCGAATCAACTGAGGAGTTTTTCGAGCTCTTGGAAAATGAAGACGGATATTTCGAAAAGAAGCTTGAAAATGCATCTCTTGACGGGAAGAGGTTATGTTATATTGCAAGTCTTGAGGGTAAGTGTGCTAGAACTGAGCTCACAGCAATCGGGAGCGAGCACCCTTTTTATGGCTTGTCAGGCAGTGATAACATAATAGCCTTTACCACTCAGCGTTACAACAAAAGGCCTCTTGTGGTGAAGGGGCCGGGAGCGGGACCTGACGTTACAGCAGC
>JAAZON010000137.1 GCA_012797725.1 SAR324 cluster bacterium
CCCCAAGTATTAGTATAGTTTTGGGAGGGCCAGAAGTAAGTTATGAGACAGATAGACAATCGATAGTCCAATATGCTGATTGTGTCATAACCGGAGAGGCGGAGCATGAATTCCCAAAGGTCTGCAAAAAAATTCTTTCAGGGCTATTTCCAGAAAAGAAAATTATACATTCTCAAAATCCGAATCTCGAGGATTTAAAGCTTCCATACAATTACTATTCATCCGAGGATTTAGCTCAAAAGGCAGTTTATATTGAAGCATCTCGTGGCTGCCCCTTTCATTGCGAATTTTGTCTGTCTGCATTGGACGAGTCCATCAGGTATTTTGACAAGAAAGTTATCCTTTCTGCATTAGATGATTTGCTTAGACGAGGGGCGCGGCACTTTAAGTTTGTGGATCGCACCTTCAATCTTCCTTCGGAAACGTCAAAGGCCATCCTTGATTTCTTTGCTAATTCCTCCGGTGAAGGGATATTTGTACATTTTGAAATCGTTCCTGATATTTTAAGCGATGAGATCAAAGCAAAATTGCAAAAATTCCCACCAGCCTTAATTCAATTAGAAGCTGGAGTTCAAAGTTTGAATCCAGAGGTTTGTGAGCTTATTAACAGAAGGCAGGATTGTAAGCGTACATTGGAAAATTTAGCTTTCTTGAAGCAAAGAACCCACTCATATATTCACGCAGATCTTGTTGTAGGACTCCCGAGCGAAGATTTAATTAGTATCGCTGAGGGATTTGATGCCCTTTATTCACTAGATTTACATGAGATTCAGATAGGAATTCTTAAGAGATTAAATGGGGCACCAATAGTAAAGCATGAAAAAGATTATGAGCTTGTGTTTGATACCCATGCGCCCTATGAGATTTTAAGTACAAGCACATTGAGTTTCCATACTTTACAGCAACTAAAACGCCTCTCTCACGTTTTTGACTTTATATCAAACAGTGGAAATTTTAAGAAAACGATGCAACTTCTTGTGAAAACTCGTTCCTCAAGTTTTCAAAGCTTCTTGGACTTCTCAAATTGGGTCTACTTAAAGCTTGGTAGAGTTCATAGTGTTGCTCTTGAGAATTGGTGTGAGTTGCTATTTGCATATCTTGTTGAAGAACATGACTTAGATAAAAGCAAAGTTGCCGAGGTCATCTTTTACGATTATTCAAGAAAGCTAAGGTATGGCTTTCCAAAGATGCTTAAACGCTATATTAGGAACGACAATCAGGATGCAGGAGAAGCCAAGCCTCCCAAAAAGTGGATGCCAAAGCGACAACAACAGCATATGAATTATGAATAGGATTGAATCTCCTCTTTTGGTAGTGTTATAGCCTCCAAGAAAAATAGATGAGTTGATTTGTTGGGATCTAAAACATCAATAGTCTAGTACGCCGTTTAGAAAGTATTTTAACCAGAACGACTGGTTGGCCGCTTAGGTCTTGCCTATGCATAGACACATAGCCTTGTTATTTAGCTCCATTTAGGCATGCCCGACGAAGTCTCGGTGAAGTTATGTCGCAAGTGCCACTTGTCAATGATGGTCGATAGTGAAAAGACTTATTTAAAGCGGCACTGGGCATTCTAGTAAACTGTTATATAATCGATATTGACTATTTTCCCAATTGCCGTTGTCGCAATGATTCGCACTTGATGGGTTTTTCGTTTTAGGGGAGGGGTCTTTGCATACTGTTGCCACCTAGTCGCTGTAGAGTTTTGGATGAGAGTACCGATTGGTTTTCCGTCAATATAAATTCTAAGCCTACCTCCTTGAGGGCTGGTCTTAACACCAATACCAAGTTGGCTGCCTTTAAAGGAGAAGCTCAATTGAGCCCGAGAGTTTGAAGATGCTTGATGGTAGCCACGACGAAATGCTGAGTTAGCTCGTCGATAACCCCAGGCATTGGAATATGTCAGTGCAGCATTCATATCATCATAGGTGCCCTTGTTAAGAACTTTAGGAGTTGGAGATGCGGTAGGGGTGGACGTTGGAGTAGGGGTTAACGTAGGTTCTGGCGTATTTGTTGCAGTAGGCGGCATTGGGAATGGTTCGGCGGATGCCGAGTATTCAATGCTCAGTGAGGGATCGCCATATAAATTGAAATCCATTAAGTTCATCCATGATTCCGCCTGCCAGCCGAAGCCCATTTGGCGCTTTGATTCAAAAAGCGATTTGCCCAGTGTTTCTCCGTTAGAGACTCCATCCATGAAGTAATAGCCTATAGATGCATTATCTGCCACACTTCTGCTTGGTAAGAATTCGCCAGTTGCATACCAGGAGACTCGTGAAGCGCTAACTGTTCCAATAGCCCCTTGTCTAAGCAGAGCGTATCCCAAATTGTTCTCGTTTTCAGGCGTCCCATTTGAACATGAATTTTGGTACACGACCGCAGGATATGAATCATTCAGCGAATATGTATCATTGCTGTGCAAAATTTGGGAATTGCCGAAGCTGTCTGTATCCCAACATCCATCATATCCAACATAAGCACCAACTTCTCCTCCATGGCCCCACCATGTAACAAGTCCAAACGTGCTTTGTGCCCAACGATCCCGGACTGTGCTGCCACCCCTTAATTCTTCATTTGGTACTACACGAGAGCATACTCCACACGCTCCATGCCCTTGGGGATACATAACCCAGGAGTCAAATCCGCGTGGATTAAGATAGTCAATCAGCATCGCAATTGCCAAGTACGCTCCATCGGTTTCTCGTAGTCCTATGTTTACATCTGCAGCATTGGAAAAACTCATCGGAAGTAAGGCGCTTTTGCGCCATTCAGTGTTTTGGTCATTCTCGTATGTGATAATTTTAGTGAGAATTGAATCAAGGTGAGCCGCCCAATCAGGAATGTCTTGATAGACTGGAATACGGCCAACCCACACTTCTGGTGTAAAGTCGACGCCGCCTGTTCCAAGATCTGAAGAGTAATCACCGAAATAGCCATCCCCATTTAAATCCCAATTTCCTGTGAGATCGGCATAGTAATAATCACTTGGAGATTCGTCATAATCCATATAGAAGGATGCCCCGCGTCTAGGCCATAGCATCTTCATAGGAATATCACCAGTCGATGGATCGGGATTCCCAATTAAAAGGACATACTGTATTTGTTTTGTTATGTAGTTATCCTGAAGCCATTTCCTGATTTTCTCAGGAGTCTCGTTAGGCGCTGTTCCTACGAGATTCCCATATTCAGACTCAGTCACTATCTCCACATTATAACCACGGTTTTGTTTGTGTGAGATGAACTGAGAGAGCTTGCTGCTTTGCGAGAGGATCTCATCTGTAGTGATGATGGCGTATCCTGGAGCTGCGGGAGTTGCTTCTGATGTATGCAGGGGCTTGCTATACCAGGAAGTCGCGCTGTTAAAGTTGTGCATGACAGAGGCTGCTTGAATATTTCCTATTAAATCATAAGAATTGCTCTTTGCGGAGATTTGTTTCTCTTTGAGTGTGTATGTTGTATGAACCTCAATCTCATTTAAGAGTCTCAAAAGCCCAACGACTGGATTATATTGTACTGGGTTTACACGAATTCGTGCAAAACGCCAGGCCCGAAGTGAAGATAGTACAGACAACTCAGCGGGAAATTCGGGATAATAAGCATTCTTCGCAAAAACATTAATATTCTTGCCGTCTATAATACTATTTTGATTGGGACCCCAGTTGAGGACGACTCGTCCGTCTATGAACGTAACAAATGGAGGGGCTGGTGCTAATTTAAACGATCCAGGCAGAATGGTGCTGGATAAAACCTTTGTCTCGACTTTCACAGAGGTCTCGTCAACGTTAGGTGGAAGGGCCACACTTAGCTCGGTTTCAGGAACCTTAGGATCTCCTGGTAGGCTCCTGTCAGATAGGCCATGGACATTAATAACATCATATTCAGAAGTAAGCTTGCCCAATTGGTAAGATGGCATTTTATAGTAAACAATTTCCTCCTCACCCAAAGCAATTATTGGGGAGAACATGGAGACCATTGCTATTATCGTTGTAACAAGAAAAACTAGAATGAAGGGTCTTCTTAACATCGCAGTTGCTATTTCAGAGTCTGGCTAACAATTCATATTCTTCTAAGCTCAAAAGAGAGTTCCAATCATGACTTGCTTTTAATCTAATGATACTCATTGGAATCGCATTTAAAGAATTAGATCTTAGATAGTTGGCCAATGAGATCAATCGTCTACTGCACCATGGAGCTAAAGAATTGGCGCCATAAGTGTATTATAAGATGTTAATTTTAATTTTAATAAAAGGTCCTGACAGATGACTTTACGTTCTTTAATTGGTGGAATGACTTGTGGTACGTAGTCTCAAGCCTTGCGATCTAAGAAAATCCTCTATTTCGCACACCCTCATTGAGAAAATAGCAGTGGCAAGATCGTTTATGCCAAAGCCGACTTCGACTTGGACCAGTCAGTTGGTGGGCACGATGTGTGAATGATGCAGAAATTCGAGCCCTGTCTGGTAAAGATCCTAAAGAAGCATCAATCTTGCTTCTTTCTGCAGGCGATTTTACACTAATTGCGGGCAGGGGACGGTTTGTTTTTTCAAAGAGACCAATATCTGACAAGGAAGCAACATGATAGGGTCTTGCTTGTCCCAGGACATCTGTCGTTGGCGCACCAGAGGTTGAAATTTCGTCTATGGCAGGGCTGTCGTTTCTCCCTGATGGGAAATCATGGCTAACGTCATCATTCTATCATATCGTTAGGCTCTATTGTAGGAGATGAATCACCAAGCGTATTTGTTGATTGGCTTGCGTAAGTATTGCCGTAGCAGCTTGGCTTTGAATTTGTCTATTTGTGAGATTTGTAACTTCTTCTGCAACATCTACATCCCGGATTCTAGACTCGGCTGCGGAGAGATTTTCTGTTGAGAGCCTAATGTTGTTAACTGCAAATGAGAGCCTTGAGCTAAAGGCTCCAACTACACCTCGCTGAATTCCTAGGCGCATAAGAGACTCTTCCATGTCAGACATTGCTTGTTTGGCGCCACTTATGGTCTTTAGGCTAAAGGGAAGCAGTGGGCCAAGGCCAGACGTTGTGTTTGACATGCGGATTGTTGTCAGTCCATTCCACCCACCTGTAGTACCTACTGTTGCGACATCAGGCACTCCATCTCTATTAAGATCTGCTACGGCAAGACCATAAGCACCTGTACCCGACTGGTCATATCCAGTGCCTTGTTTAAATGTCCCATCGCCGTTTCCTAGCATAATGGTAAAGCCGGCACCGAAGGAGTCAAATAAAGTGTCGGCAGTGACAATGTCAACGAAACCATCTCCATTTACGTCCGCAAGCTCGACGCTTTTTGAGGAACTATTGCTACCGCCAAGATAAGAGTCGTCAACCCTGTATGGGGTATTTTTCTTGAAAGTTCCATCAGCATTGCCAAGCCGTATACTTACGTATCCTTCGCCAGCTCCTTCATCATTAGTGCCTGCCGAAACCAGATCAAGGACCCCGTCTCCATTTAAATCAGCAAGAGACACATCGTACAAGCCAACTGCTGCAGTCCCTGCTAACATTTCATAGGAGACTTTAGCCTTGAATGTTCCATCTCCATTTCCTAGACGAATGGAGGCGTAACCAGAATTACCACTCTCGCCTACTGTTATTAAATCCAGATTGCCATCATTATTGAGATCAGCTAATGAGGCAGCATGGGAAATGCTTTCCGCGGCATAAGTTCCTGCGGTTGAAAAAGTGCCATTTCCATTGCCAAGGTAAACTCGGGCGATTCCACTTCCTCCAGTTGCTACAATATCAGCTCGTCCATCGTTATTTATATCATTAACTGCAAGACCTGAGGCGCTTATCATTTCGGCAATTAGTACTGGGCTCGCAAAGGTACCATTTCCATTTCCAATCTGAATGTAAATAGCGTTTTCGCCTCCACTAATGATATCTAACGAGCCATCGTTATTAAGATCACTTAGCACGACCGCGGATACACCAGTGCCTGGATCTGTCAAAAAGGAAGTGGGGGACTTAAAGCTTCCGTCCCCATTCCCAATACGAATGTTGACCCATCCCTCTGCACCTTTGTCGTCAGCAGTCACCATATCTAAAATGCCGTCACTATTTAAATCACCAAAGGTTATTGCATTTGTTGTCCCATTCCAGCTTGCTGTAGTAGTACTTGATGCCGCAAAAGTTCCAGTTCCAACTGCACCTCCGAGAGTAGAAGCTATAACTCCTGAAACTCCGTATCCTGCCTGAAGATTTAGCGAGCCAAAGTCTCCAGAAAAGACTCTTCGATCATTAAACTTTGTAGATAATACAATTCGAGAATACTCTTCGGATAATTCTTGTGCCTCTTGATCCATCGCCTCTCTTTGGGCGCTTCCATAACTTCCGGTAGCTGCTTGTGTTGCAAGCTCGTTGATTCGGGTGACGATGTTAGAGAGGGATTCGAGGGCGGCATCTGCGACGTTTACAAGACTAATGCCGTCATTTAGATTCCTGACGCCCTGGGTTAAGACACGGTTGTTGGCTTTGAGGCTTTCAGCTACCGCAAGGCCAGCTGGATCATCTGAGGCATTATTAATTCTTAGACCCGAGGATAGGCGCTCAAAGCTCTTTACA
>JAAZON010000138.1 GCA_012797725.1 SAR324 cluster bacterium
CATAATCAGAAACAATCAATGCTTGGCTTGTTGCAATCTGGGAATCAACAACCGCAGCCATTGCCTCCCTAAGAGCTGGAACGCTGATATTTTTTTTCTCCCGATCGATTCGCACAACTTGCTGAGATTGAGCGATCACTCTTGTCTTTAAACTGGTCGGACGCCCTCTGTCAACCACAACACCATCATGCTGCACCTTTAAGCCTTCAAGTATCCTCAATACCGCCTGTCCTTCATCGTCATCACCAACAAATCCACAGAGGCTCACAGGGACTCCCAGGCTATTCAAATTATTCACCACATTACCGGCCCCACCTAATCTGTCCTCTATTTTTTTTACCTCGACAACTGGCACTGGCGCTTCCGCGGAAATCCTTTCACATCGGCCCCAAACATAGCGATCAAGAATAATATCACCAACCACAAGAACCCTTATGGACTTCATTTTATCAAGAATTGCCAACATCTCTTTTTTTGTGCTGTTCACATCAATCCTCCTAACTATGACTTCGCACTGCCGATATCCATCAAGTAGGGACGAAGTGTCTCAAAGACCATATCAGGCTTTAAGCCTTTCATACAGATCTGACCCAAACCTGGACATTTTCGCCTATAACAAGGCGCACAAGGAAGCTCAACCCGAAGGATTTTAACCTTCGAGCCAACGGGCGCAGTTCGCTTTTCAGAAGTCGGACCGAAAAGGGCTATATACGAGGTATTAACGGCTGCCGCAATATGTCCCGGCCCAGAGTCTGGACCGACACACACTGAAAGCTTGCCTATCAAGGCTGCTAACTCCGAAAGATTAAGCTTGGCACTAAAATCCTGTATGCGGCCGTTTTGATCAAGACGGACAAGCCTTTCTGCTAATACTTTACAAGATGAATCTCCTATCAAGATGACTTTGGTTTCTGGAACCTTGAGAATGCTTGTTACTAGACTCTCATAATACTCATCCGGCCAGTTTTTTGACTCCCAGCTTGAGGATAAAACCAGACCAACATTTTTCTCTCCACTGCCTGCCATAGGTGAAGACTCTAATTTCCAATTAGAGATAATTGGGCTTGGATTCTCGACTTTTACCCCAAGATGCTCCAAAAACTTAAAGTAATGATGAAATTTATTCAGGGTATCATTGACGAAAGGGAGCTTCTCATTGTTAAAAATCCAGTTTCCTTCCTTAGTATTCTTCCAATGGAAACCAATCCGACGGGTTGCTCCAGAAAAAAAGGAGAAAAGCCCACTTTTAAAGTGTCGTTGCATATCAAGGGTTATGTCAAAAGTCCTCCTGTGAAGTTCACTCAAAAGCTTGATCAGTCCCCACAGGGGCTTCTCACGTTCAAAGACAATTACATCATCAATATTTTCATGCATCCTCACTAGGGCTTCGCACTTAGTTTCAACCAGCCAAGTCACTCTAACTCTTGGGTAAGTTGCCTTAAGAGGAGAAAGCAAGGATAACCCCCTTACGACATCTCCTATAGAGCCCATTAATATAATTAATATTGAGGCGTCGTCCTTAATTTTTGTCATCGTCATCTTCTTCAAAGCTTTTCCTAAGCCCCTGACACACTGCCTCCGAGAGGAAATCCGGCAAATTGTGTTTAATTACAGCCCGACGCCAACGCCTCAGATAGTAATTCCGCACGCTATTTCGCGACCAAGCGACAATACGCGCATTGTCAAAATCCAGCAGAAAGAGTTTCCCCTCCCTATCTAAAACCACATTGCCAGGATGCAAATCAATATGGAGAATCTTGTTTTTAATTAGAATTGCAAGCTGTGAAATTAGCAATGGTATCATTTCCAAGCAAAGCTCAGGGTTTTCATTGCTAAGCTGAACAAGACTTTTTTTACCTATGATTTCACACATCACAAGCCAGCACTTGTAAAAAAATGAACCCGTATAAGCAAAAGCCACTGCTTTTGGCGCGTTCACTCCAAGTTCTGCCACTTGCTTAAGCATTTCATATTCAAGTTGCCCTCTAGTTTTACCAAAACGGAAATAACGATCCTGAACCAGGTGGTGAAAGAGACCTCCTCGGTGATAAGATTTAATTACAAGAGGCCCATATTTTGGCAATGAAGCAAGAAGAATAGCTCCCCGCCCCTCAAGTGCTTGCGAGTTCTGCCCTTGAATACCATCAAGAATATTTCGAGCCACCTCCGGCTTCTTTTCAAAAAGATTTGCTAAATCATCTTGAATGAGATCAAAATCCGGTTCTAAGCTCCCAATGTAAAAGCCGGATATTTTTCGAATCGGGATTTGTGAATTATCCAACATTTCTTTATTCATTGTAGCTAAATACTCAATATATTATCAATTGCACGTATAACATCAGAAGCTGGTAGATCCTTCATGCATTTTTCTGTCCCTGTCGGACAGATATGCCCTCCATGTCTTCTACATGGCTTGCAGTACAATCCTTCTTTTTGAACCACTACTGATGCACTATTCATCCAAGGTCCAAATCCAAATTCAGGACTAGTAGCACAAAATATGGCCACATTGGGAGTTTTAAACGCTGATGCCATGTGAAGAGCCATACTATCATTACAAACAACAAGAGCGGCGTTCTTTATTAAATACATCAAATCTTGAAGAGTTGTTTGACCACTTAAGTCAATTACATCCAAATTTTCTGAGACCTGCTTATTGTAGGCTCTCTCTTTTGAATTACCACAAACAAGAACCTTCATTTTCCTGTCAATCAAAGCTTTGGCAACTTCTCGATACCCCTCCCAACTCCATCGTTTAGTTTCCCATTCGCTCCCAGGCATTAATACCGCAAACTTCTCTCCCTCTTCAGGCATGCGATCTTTTAATGCTTCTGAACATTCATCGCGTGCAGGCGCAAATAACCGTAAAGCAGGAGAGAAATCATGAGAAAGCTTTTCATCTCCAAGA
>JAAZON010000011.1 GCA_012797725.1 SAR324 cluster bacterium
ATCCCAGTAATAGCGCTCTCCGTCATATGAATAACCGCCTCTTCGAATCCAATAGCGCTCTCCTGTTTTTGCCTGGGTAAAATCATAATAGCCGCGCATGTCCCAGGGTTGCTCACGAACATGGATGTATATATCTGGATATTCCTCCACCAAGTCGCAATCTACCGCTGTATGATTTAAGAGTAGTTCAAATATGCTGTTTATACCTTGAGACTTAAGCTCTTTGACTTTCTTTTCGCAAGCTACTGGGCCTCCGTGCAACGCATCGATATCTGTCATCGATTTAACCGAGAAGGGTGAGCCACCACCATTGCCCTTTGCATTAAAAAAGCCAATAGGATAAACCCCAGTCCATCTGATACTTTCCACGGGCCCTGGAAGATCTGTATTTTTTAGGTCACAGAAAATTTTTCCACTTACACTTTCAGGATCTTGGCCTAATATTGCTCTTCGCTCAGCCAAGTTAAAGGCGCGAAGGAATATTTGATAGACACAACCATCTCGAATCCAAGCAGATAGATCTTGTTCTTCCAGTAGAGCACGTGCTTCAAAGAGCTTTTCCTCAACTTTTTGCTTGAAAATGTCATACTTTTGATGTGCGTTTAGATTGGGATCCCATTCCAGGGCTTCAAACGCCTTAGCTTCATCATGGAAGGCAGCTTCGTGAAAAAGCGCACTTATGTAAGAGAAGAAATAATTCAATTGGGAGATTAGAATTTCCTTTCCGAAAAAAGATTCGATTTCCCAAAGTGTATAACAAAAACCTTCCAGACCAGGGTTTTGTGCATGAATAACCGAACCCTCTAATCCCTGAAATTTGAATGCTTCGAAATAGTAGGGGCCTGAAAGCAATTTTTTCACTCTTTCAAGAAAAAGTCGCTTCTCAAGTTTTAGCTCGTTAACGTTTTGTTTTGAAACTTCTGCACCATCAACAACAAGTTGAAGACGCTCAATTTCATCTATAACAACTTCCCGCTTTGGAAGCTCTTCACTATTTGGAAGAACTTTCATGTGCTATATATGCCTCTCTTAACAACAACTTCCCAAAGACAAACCGTCTCAAAATTCTTAATGGCCTCATATTTTCGGCGCCAACCCGACTTTTCCTCCTTGTTTATTTGAAGCAGGTAGAAAAAGCCTTTGATTAAAATATCGGTTTATCTCCACAAGGACTTAATGTTTCAGCTCCCCAATAATTCGATTAATTACGTTCTTGCCGGACATTTATTTAGATGAATGAAGAGGGCGCCTAGCAGCTTAAGCAGAAAAGAGTAATCATTCGTGAATGTTGAGCTGTTGCGCTTCCAAATAAATTTCAGTTTAGAGAAGCTGATAGAGATTGAGAGCTACAGAAACGAATATAATATTTTTGAACGATACCAAGAGCTTAGCGATAGACTTTTTCCCTCAGCTTTTGTAATAGAAAGAGTGCATCGGGTTTTATCTTTGCTGTGTTTTTATGATTGATACCAAGCTCCCCTCTCAGCCCTTTAGTTCATTCAAAGATCCCCACGATCCTTGGCTTTTTGAGATTTCTTGGGAAGTCTGTAACCAGATTGGCGGCATTTACACTGTGCTCAAAAGCAAAGTTGCTGCCATGCGTTCTCGGTGGGCAAATAATTATTTTGTTGTTGGACCCTACAATCCGAATACCGTGGAGATTGAGTTTGAAGAACGTGAAGCCGACGATCCGCTTCGCAGTGCTTTAGCAAAACTGAAGGAGCGGGGTTACCCGATTTATTATGGTCATTGGCTGCTTGCAGAGCATCCAAACGCACTTCTAATTGATTATCGTGCCCACATGTGGTCGATAAATACGGACCGTCATTACCTAATGGTTGACAATGGAATTGGTGGTGAA
The DNA here is from genome assembly GCA_012797725.1 of SAR324 cluster bacterium. The sequence goes on from JAAZON010000011.1 coordinate 1,862, forward strand.
GATGAGGATTCTGATTTAAGCGAATTTATAGAGTTTGGCTTTTGCTTGACGGAACTGTTTAGGGAGCTTTGTGCTGTTGCCCCTGAGAAAAAGATTGTAGCACACTTTCATGAGTGGATGTCAGCAGTCGCCCTCCCTCGCATTGTTTTTCATCAACTTCCTATCGCAACTGTTTTTACCACCCATGCAACACTTTTAGGCCGATACATAGCGGCGAATAATCCAAACTTTTATCGAGATCTTGCTGGTCTTAATCCAGATTGGGCGTCGAGACATTATAGAATACACTCTCGGTATCTTATGGAACGAGCTGCCGCTCACTCAGCAAATGTCTTTACAACTATTAGTGAGATTACTGCAGAAGAAGCGGATAAGGCATTAGGACGTCAGGCCGACATTATTCTTCCAAATGGTCTTAACATTGATCGCTTTTCAACTTTTCATGAGTTCCAGAATTATCACCGAATATTTGAAGAACGAATTCATGAATTTGTGATGGGACACTTTTTCCCAAGCTATCGATTTGATCTTGATAGAGTCTGTTACATTTTTACTAGTGGGCGTTATGAATATACCAACAAAGGCTTCGATATATTCATTGAAGCCCTTCATAGATTGAGCTGGCGTCTTAGAGATTTACCCAATCCACCAGTGGTCGTTGCTTTCATTATTACAAAGGCACCTCTTGTAAGGATGAACTTTGAGGTATTAAAGCGGCATGCAATGTTTGAGGAACTTAGAAAACTTTGCATGCAAGTCGAAAATGGCTTGGGTGAGAAGATCCTTAATATCCTTGGAAAGGGACAGATGCCGTCATACGAGGACTTGTTGTCTGCGGATTTGCAGCATGATCTAAAAAAGACAATTTATGAAATGCGTAGCGATCATTTTCCCCCGGTTGTGACTCATGATGTGCAAAATGACCAGAATGATCCGATACTTTCCCATTTGAAATACCGGCAACTTTTTAATGCTGATTGGGATCCTGTTAAAGTTGTTTTTCATCCTGATTTTCTGGCTGCAAATAGTCCGCTTTTTAGCCTCGACTACGATCAATTTGTACGAGGTAATCACTTAGGCGTTTTTCCAAGTTATTATGAGCCTTGGGGCTACACGCCTGCTGAATGTCTTGCCCTAGCGGTACCTACTGTCACTACGGACTTAAGTGGAATTGGTTCTTTTGCGATGACTAATATCCCAGAAGGTGGGAACGGAGCCATCAAGATCTTAAAAAGATCGGGAACAAACAACGATGAATTGATTCAACAATTGACGGATTACCTATATTATTTTGTGCATTTGACAAGAAGGGAGAGGATTGAGCTAAGAGCCAAAGCGGAGAAAATTTCCGATATTTTTGCCTGGTCAACTCTATCAGCTTTTTATCACGAAGCTCATAACAAGGCCCTAGAACGTCAATATGGGAGTTTGGGGAAGGCCTAGAGCGACTTCAGTATCCTTCCAAAGATGCCTTGAAGTATCTTCATTTCTCTTTTATTTGGAAGGCTTCTTCTAAATAGATTCCCAATAACTTGAGGTAAGTGGGGAGGGGTACCTTTGTTATAGAAGCCGCACTTGATCAATACCTCGTTCACGAGGTGGTCTAAATGGAAGAACTCTTCCCACTCCACAAGTCTTGAGTTATCAGAACCTCTGGGAAACAAAGAAGCATTCTTTGATAATTCATATAAAACAATAAGAACTGCTTGCGCAAGATTTAGAGAACTGCACCTTGGGTTAGTTGGAATCCTTACAAGATTGCGACACTGCTCGATGTGTTTATCGTGCAGGCCACTTTCTTCCGGACCAAAAAGAAGGCAGGTCTTTGACGCACTTCTTGTCCTTAAGGACTCTAGCCATTCATCAATAAATATACACGGTCTATTTTTACCCGTTCGTGCCGAGAAACCAATTACATCTGTGGAGTCTCGAACCGCTTCCTCGATTGTGTCAAAAGTTTTTACGTTTTTAAGAAGATCTATCGCATTACAGGCAGTAATTTTAGCCCTTTCAAATTCGTAGCGGCTGGGGGTTATTAGAGCGAGATCTTCAAAGCCCATATTTTTCATTGCCCTTGCGACCGCGCCTATATTTGCATTGTCTTCTGGTTCAACAAGTAAAATACGAAAGTTCTTAAACTGAGACATAATTCAATGAGGCAATTTTAAATTTCAAATCAAAGTATATGGACATTAGATTTATTTCTCAAACCCCATAACCTCTAATATGAACAAAATGTAAAAAGTTATAAAAAGATTCGCAACTTTCATCAATTTTTATCGAATACAAAAACAAGTGCTTTTTTGGAAGGCATCTTCATTAATTAAACATGGAATGGAGAATCAGAAATGACAACGAGCGTAAATACAATTGGTCGAGCGCAGTATCTGAGGGAATTCGGGGATTCGTTGAATAGAACGGATCACTTTCAAGAGGTTGGTGGAACGGTTGGAGGAATGCTTAGCGACTGTGAGAGGGAGCTTATGGAGGCCTATTCGGCTGTGGGAACATTGAAGCCGCCTTCGAGAACAGACGATCAAGGTAGAGTTCTTTCGCCCGAGGAAATCAAGGAGAAAGAAAAGGAGTACGAGCAAAAACTCAAGGAATCCGAAGCAAATATTCAGAAGCTGAATATTCGGTATAAGAGATTGCAAAACATCATGGATTTGTTTCAAACGGTTGTGAAGAACCACTATGAAATGGTGCAACGAATGATCGCAAATCTTTCAATCAGAGGTTAATTCAACACTTGCCATTGGAGATTCAAGCATGACACATGTTAATAACAAAACCAGAACTGGAGAACGCCTGGTCGCTAATGCTTTTACTGGTGACGACAAAGCAAAATCTACACGCAACAAAAGAATTCCGACTATGAGACAGTCGGTTGTTAAAACAATGAATGCTATTCGCGGCACGGATTTCAAAGCAAACGAACTAAAATCACAGAAAGTCAGTGAAGGACTTGCAATGTTTGCAGTCGCACACAACCGCTTGGCTCATTTGGACTCCAAGACTGCAAAAGGCTTTCTTAATGGAGTCAAGAAAGCTTGGAAGAGCTTTAGAGCTGAAGATCTAAGTCATCCTCTTTTTAGGGCACTGGACAGCCAGATGAAAAAACTTGTTGAGGCCAAGAAAGTATCTGCGGAAAGAGCCGAGAGAATTTTAAGGTATTCTCTTGGTCATGCAAACATTTCAGGGAAGGTGGAAGAACTAAGCGATGGAAAGAGCTCGATTGCGATGAAATGGGCTGTCGAAAAGGGTTCTTCCTATATTGATAGGTTACTTAATGCAATTCATGGAAACAGAAATGCTAGGCAGTCAGAGTTGGATAAAGTCAGAGCCCATGTTTATGGCACAAATGAAGTTGAAAAGCCCTTAAATGACGCCATCCCTGCACCTGTGCAAAAAGATGAGGGAAGCACAGGTATTGAACTCCCATCGGTAAAAGATGTCGTGACTGAAGCAAATGATATGGCTTGGTATCCCGAATCAAAAAATACAGGGAAAGCTTGTTTTTATGTTCCTGAGGGGTATTCCGATGAGGTTTTAGGTATTGAGATCTATGACCAAGATTGGAATTTGATTGAAAGGTTGAATACGGCATCAAGAGATTCAGATGGACGACTCTGCTTCTATTCACAATCGAAGGGTTCGGAATTCGGAAATACCATTAGATTAATACTTCGTTTCGTGGACGGGACAATTTTAGAACGAGGAGTAAACAACCCAAATAATTTTGAAGAGTGGTCTTACAGCTTTTAGTGGTTTTTCTGGAGCGGGGGAAGCTGTCATAAGTAAAGCAGGCGTTCGTTTATATATGAAAATGTTGAGAAAAAATTGGGCAGCATCAATTATGGAGTAATCTGCATCTAAATAGAAATTGTTTCAAAAACTTAAATCTAGAAGGGTGCCTAGAGACAAGTTTGTCAGTTGTTGCTGTAATTCATAAGCGATGGAATGGGGATTGTCGAAGTACGCTTGCCCGAGTTATTTTACAACTATATTTTTCTTGGGGTTAATGAGTTTATAGGATAAATAAGAAATTTGGAGTAGGTGTTGCAATGAAAGGTTTTACTAAAATAGTTTTTTTTATTACAACTTTTTTTCTCTTAACTGTTTCTCTAGAAGTATCGGCTGCAACGCGACCCACCAACACAAGGCTTCGAAAGGTCTGTCCACGAATTTACAGCTTGGGGTATCATCAGCTCTACAAGTATGAGGCCTCTGGTCATCTGGCCTCATCCGACAGGGCAAGGTCTTGTAGCTTTATTGGAGGGCCTGGAGCTCCGTCTGTTCCACTCAACTATCTGCCAATCTATGATAAGTTTGGGAATCAGTTATCAGGTTTCAAAAATTATGCGAGAGGCGGGTATTATGCATATCGCTTCTACACATATGGACTTAGCTGTGCTGGTATTGCCGCTAAGGCAAAGAAAAATACAGGAAGCAGCACTGCCTATGTGAAACTTAGGAATGACGCTTGCGTGATTATTCCAAATCTTTATCAGCGTCATGGCAGGGCTTATTAAATTGTCGCTGGAATAGAGTTTCGAGTAGGGAAAGCAAAGCTTCAGACTTTGCTCAATGGGTTTTCAAGCCAAGAGATCAAGTACGCTCTTTGTCATTTCATCGGCTGTCTGAAGTACTTTGGCATTTGCGGTATAGGACTGAGAGCTCATTTTGATATCTATTATATCGCCTGTTGGATCACCGTAATTGTCTGTTGTGAAAGCTCTGGATATATTTTCAGCAGATTGTGAGCTTCTTCTTAAAGCTTCAATCATTCCATTTCTAGCAGTATCAAGTATTTTGTCGATCATAGCCTGGAAATTATCGACTCAGTATGGCACTACCTTTATAAAATGGGGCAATATATTCAAATAGGTATGTACAATAAATAAGATGGTTTGAGAAAAAGAGGGCACGGAATTGAGTTCAAAGGGTGGAAGAATTAGTCTTGATAAAGAGGGGCTTAAGATTCACTTCCCCTATAGCAAAGAACGCTTCGAATTTATTTGCAAAGTTGAGGGAGCGCGATTTGATAAAGAAGGCAAGAATTGGTATGTGCCAATGGGCTCTGCCCTAAGGCTTCTTAAATCACCCTTGTTTTCACCAAGCACTATTTCTTATGCCTTTAGTAAAGAAGAACTTGATTCCATTCTTTTCAATTATGAGGGGGAAATAAAACAGGCTCAAGCTCTCGTGCTAAGCAATCCATTTTCTGTCCCGCTTGAACAGCTTTCAAAGCTGGACCTAGACATTATATTTAGATTATCTCCAAAGAAAGATTCTATCCGGGCCCTACCACGTTTTCGCTCTGAGGCAAGAAAGCTTTTGAGGGAGGTTGAAGGCTCTCATTACATAAAGAAGGAACGTGGATTCTTCTTTCCTGTACATCTTTTGACTGATTTTTTAAAACTGCTTAGAGATAAGAACTTAAGCTTTGCAATTGAGGAAAGTCTTGGCGAAAGACTTAAGCGAAGCTCAAAGCTTCGTGCTTTGATAATACAAGGAAAGTATTCAGCAAACGCAGATGAACTGAGGGAATGTTTACTCGTTCCATTTATTGCCCAGAGAAAGGATGGTAAATTCTCCTTAAATGACTGGACTGTTGAGCATTTATCCCTTTGTTTTTCCAGCTCTCGTCCTCATTCCGAAAAGAGAAGTCTAGCAGTTTGTATGAGCAAAGAAGATGTCCTAGACCTACTCCATCTAACTAAGAAGAAAAAGTTGAGAATATGGAAAAGCAAGGAAGTTGAGGAAGTTCTGAATAGGGCAAGAGAAAGAGTTCAAGACAAATTAGCTCAGGATTCCTCTGCATTGACAGAGAGTGAATTAAGTCTGGTTAACCCTGATTTGGCCTGGATTATCTCGGAAAGCCATTCAGGCGGACTCTTGCTAAGTAGAGAGAATTATAACGATCTTATCGGTCAATTAACAGAACCTGACAAAAGCTCTTTCAGGTACAGCGAACTTGAAGATGGAACTGACAGAATTCTTTTGCATTTCCGAGATTCAAAGCTTCTGAATTCTTATGAGAGTCTCAACACATTTTTTTCAAGTAAGGGAAAGAAGCCACCCGAGTCTGAATCTTTTCGAAACCTGTTGGAAGATTTAAAAAGACGCTTAAGGCTTTTGGAAAGGCAGGACTATTATCAAAATCTCCCCGATGTTACAGATGTGCTTGAAGATAGAGATCTTGAGAAAATTCTTTACCCTCATCAACGAGTCGCTGTTAAGTGGATCATCGAAAATCAGATTGGACTTCTTGGCGATGATATGGGGCTTGGGAAAACTCTGTCAGTGCTTTCAGCCTTTGATGAGCTTCGAAGAAAAGGAGAGTGTGATTTTCTCTTGGTGGCTTGTCCAAACTCACTTTTAAAAAACTGGATTCGGGAGGCGGAAACATGGATCAAGGGGCTTAAGTTGTGCTCCTTTCGTTCCGATCGGAAGGGTCAGGACGTTTTGCTTCAAAGAATCAAGGATGAAGATTCAGAGTTTGACGGGCTGGTAATAAATTATGAAAGCCTTCGCCTCGATAGAGTTCTTCCAGAAATAAGAGAATTGTGCACTAAACGAAGAGTTTTTCTATGTTTGGATGAGTCACAGAGAGTTAAAAATTCGCACTCGAAAACGTTTAGAGCACTAAATCAGATCGCTTCCTATTGTCGACAAAGAATACTCTTGAGTGGAACCCCTGTCCCAAGGGACATATCAGACATTTGGGCTCAAATGCTAATTTTAGATCGAGGGGAGCGCTTTGGAATTAAATTCTATGAATGGCTTCCTACTGTCGCGGAATTAGGCAACAAATGGAGTGACTTTGCAGTAAAACGTTTTATTCCGGAAGCGGTTGAGGAGACCATTTTAAGAGTACATGAAGTGCTGCTCAGAAGAAGAAAAGAAAATGTCATTAACCTTCCACCTAAAATTTTCAATTTTCGGGATATCGAGCTTGGTGGTGATCAAAAAAAGCGTTACCAAGAGGTCTGCGAAGAGCTTTTACTTCGAGTAACATCAATCAGCGGTGATAGCTTCTATCGATCTATTGAAAATCTACTTGAAGAATATTTAAGAGCGGTTCAAGTCGCCTCAAACCCAAGGCTTGTCGATCCCAACTGGAAGGGCGAACCGGCAAAATTTATAGAACTTGACGAATTGGTGAAAGAAATAGTGGAAGAGAGAGGGGAGAAGCTAGTTGTTTGGACCAACTACAGGCTAAATGTGGAGGAGTTGCTTAATCGCTACAAAAGTCTTGGAACGTGCGCCTTATATGGCAAATTAAGCAGCTCAGAAAGAAACGATCTTATCGGGCAATTCCAGGATTCGCAGAATGACAAACTCAAGATAATGATTGCAATTCCGGCTGCAGGAGGAGTGGGACTTACCCTCACTGCTGCTCAGACTGCCATTTATATTGATCGAACTTGGAATGCAGAACATTGGCTTCAATCGATTGATCGGCTTCATAGAATAGGGCAAAAAAATCCTGTTAGCATAATAGTCTTAAACGCTTCAAAGGTGGATGAATTGATCGGATTTAATCTCCGCCGAAAAGAAAAAATTATGAAAGAGCTGTTGGGTGATAATAAATTAAGAGAGCAGCAGCAATTGTATCCTAGCAAACAGGAGCTGATGGATGCTTTGAAGCAGTCTGTATGACCTTTTCTGCCACAAGGGAGCCAATATCAAAATCGAAGACCCCAGGAATTATATATTCCTTGCTAAGCTTGTTAGTGGGAATACTTTCAGCGATAGCAAGTGCAGCTGCTTTTTTCATTTCCTCGCTTATCTTTGTTGCTCGACAGGCTAGCGCTCCTTTGAATATGCCTGGAAAGCAAAGTACATTATTAATTTGGTTAGGATAATCAGAGCGGCCTGTAGCAATGACTCCAGCGATATCATTTATTAGATCAGGCATTATTTCGGGTATGGGATTTGCCAAACTAAAAACTATTGGATCTTTGGCCATGCTCTTCACCATATCCCTTGTTAGCGCGCCTGGTGCGGAGACTCCAAGGAACATATCAGCTCCTCTTAGGGCGTCAGACAAAGTGCCCTTCATATTGTCCTTATTAATATACTTCAGCATTTCTTCCTTCACAGAATTCATTCCTTTTGGACGTCCTTTGTAGATGATGCCATTTGTGTCACAAGCTGTGATATTTTTTGCCCCTGCGTTAAGGAGGATCTTAGCGCAGGCAACTCCTCCTGCTCCAAAGCCATTTATCACAATCTTTATATCTTCAAGTTTTTTACCCACTATCTTGAGTGCGTTATGGAGTCCAGCAAGCACAACCACTGCGGTTCCATGCTGATCATCATGAAAAACAGGAATTTTCAATTCATTTTTTAAGCGCTCCTCAATCTCGAAGCATCTTGGAGCTGATATGTCTTCGAGATTGATGCCACCGAACACAGGTTCAATTAGTTTAACTGCTTTGATGATGTCTTCGGTGTCTTGACTTGCAAGACAAATTGGAAAAGCATCCACACCCCCAAATTGTTTGAAAAGGACAGCCTTACCTTCCATTACAGGAAGGGCAGCTTCCGGACCGATGTTTCCAAGACCAAGAACAGCTGAGCCATCTGTGACAATAGCAATAGTGTGACTTTTGATAGTATATTTAAAGCTATCTTCTTCTTTCTTGAAGATATCTAGGCAAACTCTTGCGACTCCTGGAGTGTAACTTCGTGAAAGCTCATCGGCATTTTTCAGCTTCTGCTTTGGATTTATGCTTAGTTTTCCTCCCTCATGCAGGGCGAATGTGTCATCTTTCCAGGAAAGGATTTCCACATTTTCAAGACGCTTTGCTGCATCTACTACCTCTAAGGCATGTTCTTCGTTAATACAATTAAAACTGAGTTCTCTGACTTTGAAGTGGAAATCGCTGCTTAGAAGAGTTATCTCAGTAAGCGAGGCTCCTGTCTCAGAGATTGATCTGATAACTTCGGCTAATTGGCCGGGAATATTGCGAATTTTTAAGGTCAAAGTTATCGAATTTCCAGCTGATGGGTGTAACTTCAGTGCAGAATTGTTGGTGTCCATAAAGAGCTCTCCATTGAAGAGAATAGAAGAATGTCAGAGCTACTTCGATATGGCAATTGCCTGAACGAAAAATTTTAGATTAAACCGTAGGGAAAATTTGACTCCCCTTTGGAAAGTACTGTTTTTTGCGACAAGAAGCTTAGGCTACTTCATCCAGTTTATTATTAGAGCCTGATTCCTTTGGCTGAGATTCTGGGGCTTGACTTTGTCGAGTTTCGTCTGCTTGGTTTTCTCGTGGCTTTGTTGTTTCTTCTGAATTTTTTGGGGGCGTAATAACGACTGGCCTTGATCCTGAGGTTGCTTCAATTGACATAGTTCAATCTCCTTTTGACAATAAGCCTTTGGCTTTCAGCTTTTAGGAAAGAGATGCACTGGGGCTTATGATTGAAACTCTCGGCCTAATGAACTCAAACTATTAGACTGGGTAGCTAAAAGAATTGAAGCTTCAGAAAATTTCGTAAGCGTTTAACCCCAGGGTATAGCCGTTCAGTGAAGGAAGCTTTTACCAGGCGGTAGGTGCGATTTGGCTTACTAAAAAACTTCAGGATACAGTTACTTGGTATTTGAGCACCGCTTTAGAATTCCAATCGGGCATCTGTGTGAATTTTCCAGCCCTCGTCGTTGTGATTACCTGTAAGTAGAAACTTGTCGTTAGACTTAAGTTTAATTTGGTAGGTCAGGGAAAGGGAAGGCCTGTTAATTATGTTACCTTGGATATCTGCAATTTGCTCCATTACATAACGAGTTGAAAAGCTATGATCTGGCCCAAGAGCTTGAATGAAGGTTCCCCCCCATTTCTTTACTTCGCTTTCCGCTCTGAAAATCAGTTTTTATTCCATGAAAAGCAGTCAAGGAGGCGTGTCCAAGTTGTGCTGTGTAATCGGATCTTAAGGCTTTAACGTTTTGAACATTTCTTTGAGCGTCTTCAGGACGCATGATGTAGCTTATAAAGATTCCTCCCAGGCGTGCAGGCTTTAAAAAAACACTCACCTCATTTGTGGGCAGAGTTTCTTCGTTCCCGTTACTTCGCGTTCCATGCTTTATATTTCCACCGATACTTTTATTCGGATCACTTATAGTGGCACCAATCATTTTTCGTTGCGAGTCATCTTGTTGGCGATTCTCCATCGAATAATCTATTGATATTTTTGCTGAGAGAGCATTGCCACTTGCACTAAAAGATCTTCTTTCCGAATCAAAATCGCCATACTCTTCAAATGCTTGGACAAAAGTCATTTGGGCATTGTCTACTAGTGCAAGACTAATGGGTTTAACAGTCTTTGCTAGAAATTCGACAGCTTCTTGCTTCTGAGTGCCCTCTTGCTCCTTAAAATTAAAATCAATGAATGCTAGGTCATGGGGCTGTGTCGAGACATTAAGAACAAGCTTTTTCTCATCATCCGCACTGCTTTGAATCTCCGTATAAGCCCCAGAGATTGAAGTCTTTGATGGCATGGATAATTGGACTTGGAGGGCATTAGTCTGTTTAGAATTTTCATCAGATTCAACGACGGAGTGGAATGCATTAAGGGCTATTGAGGGTTTTGGGTTCAAAGACAAGGAAAAGCGAGAATCACCTGTAGAACGAGAAACTTCGGTCGATTTTTTCATTGCGGCAACAAATGATAGTGAATTTCTGTATTGAAAATCGGCATTAAGTGAACCGGTATTAGCATTATCAGAGCTAAGCGTCTCTATGAAGCCATTAAAGGCGATGCTCTCGTCTCTATGGGAAAAGGCAATTCTTTTTAAATCAGTATCTTTTCCAGCCCCATGTCTACCACTTTGCGCTAGTGTCACACGAGACTTTGAGCCAACAGAGAGGGAAGCTAGCTCTTCATATTGATTTACTGTGGTAGCTGTGCTCACGTCATTAATTTCGGATCTTGCGGCTAAGAGTGACAGGCGAGGTGATATTTCCCAATCAGCACGAAAGTCGAGGCGTTGCTTCCCCCTCGCTTCTTCCAGCGATTTTGCAATCTGCGAATTCATAATAGCAGCAAAGCTGGAAGTAGTAGCCGCCCCTTGGGACATTGAAAGATAATGAAGTTTAAGATTAAGATCTCGACTTTGTAGCGTAGCTCCATGAAAGGTGATTCCCGAATCGCTTCCGTATGAAGAGATGCTTTGTATGCCAAGATCATGGCTCCCGAAATTCTTGGTTGCAGAGAGGGAAATGAGGCTTGGGCTTTTACTACTACCTTGGAGCCAGGATGCGTTAGCACTTTTCATTGTAACAGAAAGCAAGCGCCTTGCGGGAGATAAGCTAATATTGCTATTTCCAAGACTTAATTTGTAGTCATCTTTTGGGATATAACTTAGTAATTCTTTCCTTGAAAAAGAAGGTGAGGACATCTGTTGAAAAGGCAAGGGTGGAGTCTGGGAACTGCCTGTTTCGGCTGCCTTTACTGCCGGAGTAAGGAGTGACGCGCTAGCTGCAAGTATTGCAGTTTGTCTTTTTGCAAATAAGCCTCTCATACCCTCGATGCCTCCAAGTCTTGGTCGATCATAGCGCAAAGCCCCACTCAAACCCATTTTACTCGATCACTTGCAAGGAACAACTGGCGAACCTAGAATTTGAGGAAAAATTTATTAAAAAATGCATTGCCGTTTCTAGACAACTCCTCTAGTGAATTGTTTTTTTTTGAAGCTTGCTATGACGGTTCCCATAAGCAAAGTAAAGAAATAATCCGATCAAAAGCCAGATAGCAAAGCGAAGCCAGTTTGTGAGCCCCAACTGGGTTATCAGATATAAACAACAAAGAAGGCCAAGGACTGGTATAAGAGAGAGTTCTCTTTTAAAGCAGATGAAGGCAACCATGCATGCAAGGATGAGGAAGATGCTCATTGGAAGTACCGAATAGAGGTATTGGCTGCTATAAGAAAAGTTTTTTCCTTCATCAAAAACAAGGGCAAGAAATATGGCTATACCGATAAGCACTAGCGCAGGCACTATGTACTTACTGTTGAAATATGGAATTCTAAAACCGCCCCGAGGCGTTGAAGAGAGCGATTTTTCCTTCTCTTGAAGCACAAGCACGCCAGAGCAGACCAAGACGAAGGCAAATAGGGTGCCGATACTTGTAAGATCAGTCACTTCCGTAAGGTTCATAAAGAGGGCAGGGACTGCCACCATAACTCCTGTAACAAGAGTAGAAAACCAGGGAGTGTGAAAGCGAGGATGGATTGATGAAAATATAGGAGGAAGCAGACCATCGCGGCTCATCGCCATCCAAATGCGAGGCTGCCCAATTTGATAAACAAGTAATACCGTTGCCATAGC
>JAAZON010000139.1 GCA_012797725.1 SAR324 cluster bacterium
GCTAAGAAGGTATGGAACTCATCTCCAGTTCTGGCAGCTCGATCCATCATCAGAGACACATTTAGACTCATACATAAGAACTTTGTGCCAATTGGCATTGGAGTTCTTATCTGTTATTTCTTTCCGCTGCTTGGATGTGCTGTTGCTTCCATCCCCGTGTGTAACTGGATATCCAAGCGCTTTAACCTCAGTCCAGTCACTACGCTAGCCATAGGATTTGGCGTCATGTCAACTCTCCATTGGATCTTCTCATTCAGCCCCATCATTATCTACACGCTGGCAATCTATGCCGTGTGGACGGACTATGATGCTCTTTGGGCTGAATATGAGCGCCGTAAGAAACAGGCTCTTGACTTTATTGCTCAGCAAAGAGCCAAGCTAACGGCCAGCTCGGAGACTCCTCATGTCGTCAGCATCACAGCCCCTTCCGCTGTCTAAGGAGGAGATGAGGCTAGTCAAGAAGTTTGCATTTTGGGGCACCGTGAAGTATGCACTTGGTAATTCCTCAGTAGTTACCAAGTGCATCAGTCACGCTTATTACCACAAAGTGGAACCAAAGATGGGTGTCCCAGAGCCGCGTAGAATGCCTCTCGCCGAGGCTAGATTTCAGAAGCTTGCCAAGAGAATTGAGCCGGCTAAGAAAGTTGTTGAAAATTTTGCCGGCGCTGTTGGTGCTGAATTTGAATCAGCCGAACCCGCTACTAACCCCGCTCAAGAACCACTCCAAAATGAAGCCCTACCAATCGTCCCAAAGCCGAAGTTAGTTAATTACACAATCGAAGAGCACACAACTCCGAAAACTAATAAGGCACATGACTATTGGTATTCTCTCAAGACTCAAGAGAAAATGAAGTATCTCAATTCCAGGAATAAATTGTATGATGTTCCTGGATTTGAACGTCATTGGGATATTCGGCTAGAACATCCAACTCAAAAAGGCAAGTATCTTAGCTTTGTAACTACCAAGTGCAGACTTCCTGATAGTAAAGAAAGATTCCATCTAGTGCAAACTACTTATGGGCATGGCTATCATCGAAATAATGCTCCAATTGCAGAACGTGATTATGGCGCCGGAGTAACGAAGGTTATTCACTCCGGAAAAGCCGTTGTCTGGACTGGAGCAAGTGATAATTATCACGTGTTCTTTGATTGCCACCCATCTCCATTTGCACTTGTCCCATTTACCGCATCATCGCAGGTGAAAAGTACTCGTTGGGATAATGTTCTTATGCTTCAGCTTAAGCCCAGAATTGTTGAGTGGGAAGACCGACCATGGAAGATGGTTGACCTAAGCGGAAGCAACTCAAGCAGAAGAGCTAAGTATGAGGAACTAATCAACGATCCGAATTATATCATGGAGCGAAAGTATGATGGTGGGTTTTATTGGCTTGTGATAGACAAGCCAAAGGATATCCATCACGATTATCCTCAAGTATCTGTTATTAGTAGAAGACCAAAACACGTTGATGGAAAAGTAGTTCGAACAGATACAGGTTTTGAGGGTATCGACAAATCATGGAATATGCTCCATGTGAAGTTCGGTGATATCCCACGTAAGTACTATACGAATGGCCCAACAGTTATTGCAGTAGAAGTATATGCAGCTGGAACAGGTGGAAGCGAATGGGCCAAACCACTTGATTACTCCACATCGGTACTTAACTCGCATCCAGTACTAGCTGAACAACTGCAAGAAAAGCACGGTAAATTAAGAATGAAAGTACTGGATATTAAGCGGGTGGATGGTCAATACATCCTTAATCGTAAGTACGTGGATAAAATGCCTATCGTAGATCAAATGCATAAGGAAATGCCCTTCTTGCATGTGCCAAAACATGCTACAACGAAAAATGCCAAACTAAATCTCCGGAGGATGGAGCAGGAACGAGAGTTTGGTGAAGGAGTTGTGTTTAAGCATAGACATGAAGAAGGACTAAAATTGGTTTACAAAGACAAGAACAAAGAAACATTTGATCTACGAATTATTGGCATTAAACCCGTAGAAGCAACTTCAGAAAACAGTAAATGGTTTGTTGGAAACCAGCCCATAGGAGCAGGAGTTTTCATCCTCGAGAATGGGCAGCCCGTTAAGATTACTACGGATGCTATGAAAATCGATGCATGGAAGAACCCAGAAAATTACATCGATTCATATGCTGAAGTAGAAGGAATGAGTCAAAGTACTGAAACAAATAAGGTTCGTGCTCCGATCCTTATCCGAGTGAGATCTGACAAATAAAATAGGTGCTGGCGCATTAGCGCAACAAGAAGCACATCCTGTTTCTTGCGGGCTGTCTGTTGCTAATGTGCTACGCAACACCGCAAGACAGCACCTTTTGTTAAGGAGTTCCTATGAAAGATACGAAAATCTGGCTGGTGCACTTTATTGGATACTTATTGCTATCCCTTTGGGGATTAGCAATTTATGAGAGTTTTCCGTTCTTGGCCAAGCTAGCTGGCCTGTCAGACGCAAACGACATACTATTCAATTGGGCAAGAGCTTCCTTCTACATGGTAGCTTTTCTTCTTGGCTATCTCCAGCTGGCCCTAAAATTCTCGACAATGATCGTTAAGATCAGCGAAAAGAACGAAGAAGAAGAATAGTAAGGTGAAAAACCAGCCTCCTGATTTAACAGCGGGAGAATTTAACAGGGGTGAATGACGATGTGGCTTCCTGACGGATGGTGGATCATCACCGAGGTAACAAATAAAGGCGTGAGGTTCACCGCCGGAGCGAACGGATTACCGGAAATTGAATCCTCAGCGAAATTTCGTTCAGACCGTGAAGCTACCAGCATGGCGCGAAAGGCTTTGAGATCAATGGCTTACGAAAACCAGGATTCCGGTTGGTCGAAATTTCGCTGCCACGCCAGGCTGCCAGGACAGACGAAAGCCTTCTGTGGGGCCCGGATCAAGAATAGCCCGAACACCAAGCACGCCTACTCAGAGCAATGCGGGAATTGCCTTCGGATCGTGGAAAGTATACCCGATCCCGACGAAGCGGAAAACGACATCAAAAAATATTTCCGTTATGTATAGTTTAACAGCGAGATAAACCCGGATGTTAACAGCAAAGGAGAAAAATTGTGAACAAATTCATCTGCCAAATAGACGGGCATAAAAAAACTGTCACAGGTGCAATCGTTGGGTTCTGCGAAGAAATGTTTGAGGACAAACGCGAAGTTGATCCGGCGTCAATTACCGGCAACGCCTTTTCCAATAACGGCCTGTCATTCAGCCTTAAAGACGGCAGCAATACATACAAGGTTGTTTATCGGAATAGCATGAAGGTATTTGAGTTTTTTAAAGAAAGCGAAATATAGGAGGAAATCATGCCTGACGGATTTGGGCGAACGACAAGAGACGAAGCATCGCCGCAACTAACAAAACTTCTTTTTAGTGATGGATCACGGTCATGTAATAACTGTGCAGAAAAACCAAATTGCCCATATGTAGGCCAAGTTTGTGCCATGTTCAAGCCAGTCATAGAAAGGCAAAAGGGAGACAAATAAAATGGAAGACGTAACATTGTCATGGCCGGGTAGCATGACGACAGAGCAGGCGAAAAAATATTTACTAACAGCGGGATTTGTGCCTGTTGAATTATATCGACAACAAATCGCCCAATCGGACACACGGAGGAAAAGCATCATGGATAAGAAACAGCAGACAACATCAGCGGGACCTGATTTTGTAACCAAACTTCCACAGGTTGATGAACGCGGAGATGAAACGCCGATGCAATCCGGCCAGATAGTGACGTTAGCTCGGGCTGTCCGCTTGTTGGCTTTTCATGTCGAGAGGGTCAAGGACGAATGGCAGTACAGAGAGGGGTTAAGAGGGATCAGAGACGACATGGAAGACTTGATCTATACGATTACGGGTAGACGATAAACCATGTTCAACGGATGGAAAATAACCAACATCTTCGACGTGGGCCCGTGCGAACTGGACACAATCGACGGGCCCTATAGCAAGACCGGATACCGGCTTGAACGTCGGGAGAGTGGTTTTGCAATTACGGTCGGCCTGATGGAGTACATATCCGGCTGGTCGGCGTTGGAAATACTTTACTGGTTGAACGAAAAACAAGCGATGCCAAGGAGATACGATAATGCAAGAAGACATTGAAAACAACAAGCCTCATCTGTGCGTGCCGACGTTGGACGGAAATGCCCACGTAATTCCGGTGGAAGTGTTCGACAAGATCGTTTCCGGTGAAATGAAAATCACCGACATGGAGGATTGGGAAATCATCACCAGGACAGC
>JAAZON010000140.1 GCA_012797725.1 SAR324 cluster bacterium
ACTTTCCCAAAGCATTCTCAAAGCAATGAGAGCAAGAAGGCCGAAGGCGATCCAGTGATCGTAGTCACGGATATAAGGAAGAATGGTACGGCCGATGTGCCAACCAATAATCGGCATTAAGAACTGGAAAAGTCCAAAATGGAAATAGAGGCGAAAAGATGCTCTTTCACTAGGATTATTCGTTCCCGCGGCCAACCCAACTGCAAAGGTGTCAAAGCCAAGGGCAAAAGCAATTGCCACTGCAACAACCAAAGAATCTAAGTTCACTTATACAACCCCTTAACTTTCGATGGACACGAAGGTGATAGAACTATCAGAGTTTCAGACTATTTTTATACTTCGCGTACTCCGTGTTAAATTTCCCTTTAATTAATTCAGAGAAAGAAAAAAGTAAATATGAATTATTATTACACAACTAGCCAAGAATAAACTGTCACAAAGGAGTAGGGGCAATGCCCTTTGTCAATTCCAAATATGTTGCTTTTGCTCCAGCGCTATAAAACATTTTCGCAGTTTTCTCCTCGTTCTAATGTGGCTATATTTTTCAAGGTGCAGTGAGCTATCTCCAAAAGTGCCTCATTAGTTAAGAAACCTTGGTGGCTCGTAATAATCACGTTGGGAAAAGTGAGCAAGCGGGCAAATAAATCATCTTGAATGACGGTGTTGGAAAGATCTTTGAAAAATAGACTTTCTTCTTCTTCGTATACATCCAAGCCCAAATACCCTATTTTACCCGACTTAAGACCCTCGATTCCCGCTTTAGTGTCAACCAAGGCCCCACGGCTTGTGTTAATGAGCATGACACCTGTCTTCATGCGAGAGATAGCAGCTTCATTTATCATGTAGCGGGTATCAGGAAGAAGTGGGCAATGGAGTGAGATTATATCACTGCGAGCGTAGAGCTCTTCCAGATCAACATACTCGACCCCGGCCTTTTTACATTCCGCATTTTCGAACTTATCGTAAGCAAGCACTTTGCATCCTATTGCGCAAAGGGTTTGAGCGAGCACCGCTCCAATTTTGCCGGTACCAATTATCCCTGCTGTTTTTTTGTAAAGATCGAAACCCTGAAGACCATCGAGTGAGAAATTTCCCTCACGGACTCGAGCATACGCACGATGAATCTTGCGATTTGCACAAAGTATTAAAGCAAGCGCATGTTCAGCTATTGCATGCGGTGAGTACGCAGGCACTCTGACCACGGTGATACCAAGATCTCTTGCGCTTTCTATGTTGACGTTATTAAAGCCAGCGCAGCGAAGAGCCACGATTCTAGTGCCCCCTTCTTTCAGTTCTGTTAAGACGTCAGCTGTTAATTCATCATGTACAAAAACGCAGATGGCCGGGAAGCCAAGCGCCAGTAGGGCAGTCTCTTGAGATAAGGTTGCCTTTTGAAATTTAATCTCATGACCGTAGGACGATGATAGATCTGAAAAGATGCCTTTTTCATAACGCTGAGTACTAAACATTGCAATTTTCATCACACGCTCCCTAGATTTAAAAATCGCCCACAATCATTAATTATATAGGCATATTCACTCTAATGACAAAGGTAGCGGCACATTGGCCTATATGGCATAATTCTCTTGCTTATGAATGAATATGGTGTTCTGTGATGAATGAATGGCTTCCAAAGAATTTGCTAAAGAGAAACGCCCTTATAGAACTTTCGAGAGAGCTGGAAGGAGAACTGCTCTTCGATGATCTCTCGAGAATAATATATTCTACCGATGCGTCAGCTTACAAAGAGTTTCCACTTGCAGTCGTATATCCGCGTCATAGTGATGACTTAAAAAAAATAGTGTCTTTTGCGAATACACATCTTATTTCTTTGATTCCACGGACCGCTGGTACCTCGCTTGCTGGACAAGTAGTTGGGAATGGAATTGTGGTGGACGTGTCTCGATACCTTAATCACATTCTTGAATTAAATGTCGATGAGAGATGGGTTCGCGTCGAGCCAGGTGTGATTCGAGATGAGTTGAATCTGTTTCTTGCAGAACATGGCTTATTCTTTGCTCCAGAAACGTCAACATCAAATCGTGCGATGATCGGGGGCATGATTGGAAATAATTCTTGTGGAGCTACCTCGTTAAGATATGGAAGCACGAGAGAGCATGTACTTGCACTGACCACTATTCTAAGTGATGGCTCTGAGGAGGTTTTTTCAATATTAGCTCCAGGCGAGTCA
>JAAZON010000141.1 GCA_012797725.1 SAR324 cluster bacterium
GTATCCATCAATCACATAAAAACGCAGATTCTTTTTTATTATTTGCTCTTGAATTGGTCGCGGTAGTTTATCCCAGACCTCATCAGGGCCAAAGATGCTATTGAGAAGGAATACAGCCCCATCATTTGCAGCGCTCAAAACATCAATGCGCTCAAGAAAATTGAATTGATGGCATGCAATAAAGTTAGCATTTGAAATTAAATACGATGAACGAATTGGTCGGGGTCCAAAACGAAGGTGCGATACAGTCATGGATCCTGATTTTTTGGAATCATAAACAAAATAGCCTTGGGCATAATTGTCCGTGTCTTCACCAATAATTTTTATTGAATTCTTATTGGCGCCGACAGTTCCATCCGCACCGAGACCGTAGAACATTGCCCTGACAGTGTCGGGTCTTTCCGTACTGAACTTTGGATCGTAATTTAAGCTTAAGTTCGTGACATCATCGTTAATACCTATGACGAAGTGTTGAGGAGTACTGTTCTTTAGCTCACTATCTTGCAGCGCATCAAAAACCCCTTTAGCCATCGCCGGCGTGAATTCCTTGGACGAGAGACCATAACGACCTCCAATGACACGAGGCATATTGTTTCCGAATGGAGAAGTACCGCGTACCAAGGACTCGCCAAGGGCTGTGAGGACGTCCTGATAGAGAGGTTCTCCAGCGCTTCCTGGCTCTTTGCAACGATCCAAAACTGCTATCGCTTTGGTTGTCTTTGGAAAAGCTTTTAAGCAATTTTCGACGGAAAAGGGTCTAAAGAGACGTACTTTGACAAGACCCACCTTTTCCCCTTTCTCAACAAGATATTCAACGGTCTCATGAACAATTTCAGCTCCAGAGCCCATGACTACAATGACACGCTCTGCATCAGGCGCTCCAACATAGTCGAAGAGATGATATGCCCTGCCAGTAAGTGCAGCAAATTTATCCATAGTGGCTTGGACAATGCTTGGGCACTTCATGTAAAATGAATTTGCTGCTTCGCGCGCCTGGAAAAAGACGTCTGGATTTTGAGCAGTTCCACGAAGTTTCGGGGCGTCAGGGTTTAGCGCCCGTGCTCGATGAGCATGCACAAGCTGATCGTCAATCATGTGTTTGAGATCATCATCCGAAAGTCTCTCTATCTTCATGACCTCGTGTGAGGTACGGAAGCCATCAAAGAAGTGCAAAAATGGCACACGAGCTTCTAATGTAGAGGCATGAGCTATGCACGCCATGTCCATTGCTTCTTGCACTGACCCAGAAGCTAGCAGTGCCCAACCTGTGCTTCGAGTGGACATAACGTCAGAATGATCGCCGAAAATCGAAAGAGCATGAGTGGCTAATGTACGGGCACTAACGTGAAATACAGTTGATGTAAGTTCTCCAGCAATCTTAAACATGTTTGGAATCATGAGAAGAAGGCCTTGAGACGCAGTAAATGTCGTTGAAAGGGCACCCGTTTGCAAAGCCCCATGAACCGCACCAGAAGCACCACCCTCACTTTGCATTTCAGCAACAAGTGGAATAGTGCCCCATATGTTTTTCTTGCCTTCTGAAGACCACTGATCCGCAAGTTCGCCCATGTTAGAGGATGGGGTAATTGGATAAATAGCTATAACCTCGCTCACGCGATGAGCCACGCTTGCAGTTGCTTCGTTACCATCAATAGTTATTTTGCATCGATCTGTCATTTTTCTTTTTCTCAATATCAATATAAGGTGTTAGCAAAAAACGTAAGCGTACTCCTAAAACAGACTAAATTCTGTTGCCTTCAAGAATCTGACAGTTCTTACTACAGAGACGAAAGCGGGAGATAAATGCGTAAATGCTTACGAAAGTTTAACTAGCATACTTTTTTTCAAATTAATTTGAAATCGCCAAGCTTTGATGTAGAATAACCTGAAATATAAGCATATTCTATATACCAAGTATTTGCATGGATAAGCCATGGGTCTGTGTGTATGACAAAATGACAAAACTTCTCAGTCTTTGTCCTCTCTTGTTATGAATATTCTTAGGATAAGGGCAAGAAGAAGAAGCGCGAAGTAATTCATAAGAGCAAAAAAAACAGAGAAACCCGGGAGCTGAATAGCAACAGCCCCAAGCTCCATATTAAGAGTTAGCCATTGAAAGGGGGATCCATGTTCAGGAAGCAGCCAATGATACAAATAAACCAGTAGAATTTCAGAGAGCAGAAGAACTTCGAATAACAAAATGCATTGTAAAGGCAAAGCAACGCTTTTATTTGAATTTCGACGGTATAAAGTTAAGACAGCTAAGAGCAGGGAAAAAAATAGAAAGCTGATGTTTTGAACTGAAGCATGGGTTGATGAAGACAAAATTTGAAGGGGACTTAAACTTATAAGATGAAACAAGTTGCTAATTTCTGTTCCAAGTTCAAATTTCATTAGTATGAACATTTGAACCAGACTCACATTGTCTGCTTTCACATAAGCTTGCAAAGGGCCCAAGCTTAATTTCAGAATTACGAGAATATATAGAAAAGCGAATGCTGCTAGCCAGTTTATAAAGGAGCGTAAGAGAGGCTGCGTCAAGAAGCTAATTAGCAAAACAGGAAGAGAGAAAAGGAGTGTATAGGGGAGAAGTGATATCAGTGCTGGAGTGAACACTGCTGTTTTGCTAGTTAGCGTA
>JAAZON010000142.1 GCA_012797725.1 SAR324 cluster bacterium
AGTATGTATCGATAATTTCTCGGCATCTGAAGAGGAAATGAACTCCTCAAGGGTATCGAGCTCCACCTTTATTTTCTTTAGAGTTTCAGTTTGAAGATCCATCAAACGAAAAGTTCTATCGGCCGCGCTGAATGTCATCTCAATTATACGCTCGAGTTTGTCTGTTGCCTCCGGAATGTTCGTAGTATTTATTGAATAATTTTCACGGGCCAGGTGTTCTTTTAGTTCATGCAAAGAGGTGTGAAGAGAGCGAGCCAAGTTCCCAACGCGATTAAAAAGTTTATGACCTCTATCAACTCCCAAATTTGCAAGGGCGGCATCTATGAATGAAAGATTCCCAGTTTCGATCCCCTCAAGAAGTTTAGCAATAGCCGATATGATGTCAGTGCGAAGCGCTTCTTTTTGATCAAGAAGTAAGGTGACAATACGTTCTCTTATCTCACGAAGCGAGCGGAGGCTTGATTTTTCATCATTTTCATTACTGTTGTCATTCATTGCAAAAGCCCGTCCTTAGAAATATTAAAATAACATCAGATGCAGGACACTTCAAAGCAAAGGTTATTTTTTAGGCAAAACCACTAATACAATACTCCGTTGACCTTATAATTGGTTATGAGAGCTGTCTGATAATAACGCATGCAGAATCGAAACTGACACTAATCAACCTGGAACTTGCTCAGAGCTTTCATGTAATGAGCGCGCTCAAATACTGCTGGATATGGTACGGATTTTTGGCTCATACTGCCAAGCATCTGTTGAACCGACTCGTATTCCTTCTCTTCCATCCAACTAAGCATATCTTTGCGGATATCAGCTATTCGGCCTATACCGTTGGTTATTAGCTCTGAGCTAAGCATTGTGACCTTCGCTCCGGCCATAAGTCCCTTGATTACTTCATTGGCACTATGGACTCCTGTAGTCAGAGCAAGATCGCATGAAACCTTTCCAAAAAGGATTGCAATCCAGCGAAGAGGGAGTCGAAACTCTTGCTCATCTCCCTTACTCAATGTGGCTTTTGGAACAACTTCAAGTTCATCCAAATCAATATCAGGTTGATAAAAGCGGTTGAACATTACCAACGCATCCGCGCCTGCAACTTCAAGTTTTTTAGCAATGTTTGCCATATTGCTAAAGAAAGGACTAAGTTTTACTGCAACAGGAATTCTCAAGTTTTTCTTTATGTCTTTAACTAGAGTTATGTAGTTCTCTTCAACTTGAGCGCTAGAAAAGGTGGGGTCGGTAGGGATATAATAAATATTAAGTTCGAGTGCGTCAGACCCAGCTTCTTCAATTCTCTTTGCATATTTTAGCCAGCCACCTGTAGAGACACCATTCAAACTAGCAATAATTGGAACTTTAACAGCACTTTTGGCCTTATGAATGTGCTCCACATACTCATCAGGCCCAGAGCGAAAATCTTGAGGCTCAGGAAAATAATTGAGAGCCTCTGCAAAGCTATCTGTTCCAGCAAAGAGAAAACGATCCAACTCTTGACTGTCATGATTTATCTGTTCTTCAAAAAGAGAATGCAGGACAATTGCTCCAATACCCGCATCCTCCATTTTGCGAATGTTATCCAAATTGTTAGCAAGAGGGCTTGCGCCATGTACTAATGGATTGGAAAGGGTTAGGCCTAAATATTTTGTGCTAAGATCAGGCATTTTAAAACTCCATTAAATATTAAGGGTTTCATTAACAAGAATAATTTCTCATCAGTTAATCAACATTTGCCTCAGTTGGTGCTATGCTTGCCAAACGTTCATATTCCTCGAAACGAGCGATAACCTCAGTTTGCGCCTCCTTCAGCAATTTCGAAGCAGCTTCGGGATTCATTTGCGTCAACATCTTGAAGCGAGTTTCATTGTACATGTATTTCTCAAGAGGCAATGAAGGCTTCTTCGAGTCCAGCGAAAATGGTGCTTTGCCCTCAGCTTTTAATGCGGGATTAAATCTGTCAAGCGGCCAATAGCCTGAATTTACAGCGTTTTTCTGTTGCTCAAGTCCCATGCGAAGATCATAGCCGTGAGCAATGCAATGACAGTAAGCAATTATTATTGAAGGCCCCGGATAGTTCTCGGCTTCAATAAAGGCCTTGAGAGCATGAGAATCATTCGCACCGAACGCAATTTTCGCCACATAGACATCCCCGTAAGCCATAGCGAAAAGGCCAAGCTCCTTCTTTTGCTGTCGCTTGCCCGCAGCAGCAAATTTAGCAACTGCTCCCTTAGGTGTTGACTTTGACATCTGGCCACCTGTGTTTGAATACACTTCTGTATCAAGCACAAGCACATTTACATCTCTACCCGAAGCCAGGACATGATCTAAACCGCCATATCCAATGTCATAAGCCCAGCCATCACCTCCCACAATCCAAATACTTCTTCGCACCAGAGTGTCAGCGATACTAAGAAGGTTCTTAGCTTCAGGGCTATCAATGGTGCTCAATTTGACCTTAAGTGTTGCAACGTTCTCTCGCTGTAAGGCAATTCCAGTCTCTGAGTGCTGATCTGTTTCAAGAAGAGCCTTAACGAGTCCTTCTCCGATTTGCCCTGAAAGAATCTGTAGTAATTCTTTTGCATACTCAGTTTGTTTATCAATGGTAAGGCGATATCCAAGACCAAATTCAGCATTATCTTCAAATAGTGAATTTGACCATGAAGGGCCTCTCCCATCAGCGTTTTGAGCCCATGGAGTTGTTGGTAAGTTGGCACCGTAAATAGATGAACAACCTGTTGCATTTGCTACAAGAGCCCTATCACCGAATAACTGCGATAAGAGCTTCAAATAAGGAGTCTCACCACAACCGCCACAAGCCCCAGAAAATTCGAATAAAGGCCTTAAAAGTTGAACATCCTTGACCATATTTACTTTAAGCTTGCTTCGATCCATCTCTGGAATCTTAAGGAAGAAGTTCCAGTTATCGTTCTCAGTTTCTCTAATAGGAGGCTGTGGAGCCATATTTATGGCGCGAAGCTTCACTTCAGTCTTATTCTTTGCAGGACAAGACTCAATACAAATACCACAACCAGTGCAGTCTTCAGGAGCTATTTGTAGAGTGAATGCTTTGTCTTTGAATTCGGCCCATTTAGCTGATGTTGATTTAAAGGTTGCTGGGGCTTCCTCCAGTAACTCTTTGTCGTAAATTTTAGCCCGAATTACAGCGTGCGGACAGACAAGGGCACACTTTCCACATTGAATGCAAGTTTCAGGATCCCACACTGGAATTTCAAGCGAGATGTTTCTTTTCTCCCATTGTGAAGTTGCTGTTGGAAAGGTTCCATCGACAGGCATTGCGCTAACTGGCAAGGAGTCTCCTTTCCCCCCAAAGATTGGACCCAATACATTCTTTATGAAATCTGGAGCTTTGTCAGAGAAAGGCGGCTTCATCTCAATTTTACTCGTAACTTGGGCAGGAACCTTAACTTCATGTAGATTTTCAAGTGATGCATCTATAGCAGCGAAGTTCTTCTGAACTACAGCTTCGCCTCGCTTTCCATAAGTTTTCTTGACAGCATACTTAATGCGTTCGATGGCCTCATCTTTTGGTAAGACACCGCTGATTGCAAAGAAGCAGGTTTGCATTACAGTGTTAA
>JAAZON010000143.1 GCA_012797725.1 SAR324 cluster bacterium
AGCTTCTAAAGGTCGGCGATAGTGCAGAAAAGCTCCGAAGTATAGTGGAATCTAGAATCCAGCCAAGCTCATCTAAAAATATTGGGCCAGAAGCGTTAAAACTTCTGAGTGAGAGGATAAGATATTTTATAGACAATGTGCGTGGTGAAGATAGCTCAGACGACGACATTTCTCTCAACGAAGCTCAAATTGGCACTTATACAATTTGAGTAGAGAAAGCTCTCTGTTAAAATAATTAATATAAGAAGCAAAATCGTAATTGAACTGATGTCAGTGGAAAGAGAAAAAGTCCAACATAAAAAAACCATTCTGTGGCCAGAACGGGGGCCAGATAACAGACTCAAGCTCCATGATTTCTCAAGTTTATCCATTCAAGACGCAAACCGCTTTGTGCATATGACGGAGGCAATAGGACTTAGCGTAATTGTTGATCATCTTCCATTCGGACTCACAGCCAAGGGGCTTTCTGAAAAAGTCCCGGCAGAAAAATCCAAACTCTCGGGGGATGGTTTTGGATGGCTTTTCGTCGAAGAGCCTAGTGGAAAAAAACGGGCAATTGCTTATCTGATTGACGCCACGGGGCATGGTTATAAGGGTGGCCGAATATTGGGTTATATAAAAAAACGCCTAGAGAGCCCGAAATTTCAGAGATACTTCATTGACGGGGCACCATTAATGCGAGTTGCTGCTGGTCTTGAATGGATTTTGAAGAATTTGAATTTGCGTAGCAAAAACAAACCCATCATTGTCCCAATGGTTCTCTTGGAAGCAAAACTGGACGAATCAGGCCAAGCAACCGGAAAAATGTCGATGATCAACATGGGAATGTCTCCATTCCCTGAATTAATAACGGTTAGTAGGAGTGGGGCTCTTAGAAGACACCTACTTGATACCAATATAGGCCCGCTGGTTGGACTAGCTGCGATAAATGGCAGGCTAGCAGTGCATCAAGAAACTGAAATAAATCTTTGCCCGGAACATCATCCAGATGGAGTTATCAGACACTATCTCAGAATTAGAACTGACGGGACTCAGGATCGGCGTGATGAACACAGGTATACAGATGATGCGTATAATTATCCAGTTTACCAAAGCCTTCTTAGAGAGAGTAAGGGCTCATGCGTGGTTGACGATCATATTAGACCTCAGGCGCTCTTCCGAGGAACTCATGATGATCTGACAGATCTCTTTTTTACCAAACCCTGACGGTCGTTACGGCAGGTTAAGCGCGCAAATATCGATAGCTAAGTCCTTTGATATTGCAAGAGATGGACTTATCGGTCAAATTCATTTAGATTTTAGTTTAAAAATCTGCTTCTAAGAGCCTAGAGCATTCTAGAATTCATCATTTTTCCCTTGAATCATTAGTGCTCTTCCTGTTCTTATATGGGCATGGAACGAAAACTTTTGCACGTAGTTTCTGATTACGCACAGGGAAGCTTAGGAGCCGGCAATTTGCAGGCTTCAATTTTAAGCAATCTTCCAACAGGCTGGGATCTCATTTATAGCTCAGTATATAACTTCGACACTCTGTCTGCTGGTTATTTGCTTGGCCAATATGGACTTCAAAACGAAGATCTAAGGCCATCAGAGCTAATGCTCTTTGCAAGTTGCTCTCCGCGCTTTGAGCGCCCTCGTGATGCTTCAGGTACTGAACGGGAGGCTTTCTATTACGGAACGCTTAGAAATGGAGTTCGAGTAATTGCTGTTAACTCAGGCTATACCTTGTCATTCTTAAGAGGCAGCTTTAGCGAACTTAGGGAGATTAGGATCGAAAACTGTGAGGCTGGGGTGCAGCGTCCACGAAATTTCCTTCCTGGCATAGTTGGACATCTGATAGCCGGGAATACTTCATGGCTTGGGGCAGAACTTGACCCATTAAAGGTCATTTCGGAATACCCACCGGGCGTTGTTTGTTACATCGATAGTTTTGGAAACATAAAGACAACATATACTGACCACGATGAAGTGATTAGGCATATTAAGACCCAAGGCTCGGGGGCGAGAATCCGCATCGAAATAAACGGCGAGGTTCGCGCTGCAACGCTTGGAATTGGGACTACTGACCCTTTGGAGGGCGATACTTTATTTGCGCCCCAGAGCGGGGCATTTCTGAATCGGTTTTGGGAGATTAGCTGCCGCAGAGCTGATGCCAGTGCCAATTTTAATAATCCTCCACCTGGAAGTAGTATTAAATTGATGATCCATCAGAAATAGGCAGAGCCTTTATTCCTGACTTTCGAGAAACTTCCTACTCAGGCACCCTTCCTTACTTCGTGAGAACTAAAAAACTCACGTTGTAAGGGGGGCTCTATTGTGCCAAAATCAAGTCTGGTGCATGACTTATATAAGAAGCGTTTTCTCCTTTCTCTGATATGAGAGGTTTTTGATTTATGACATCCAATTCTCAGAACAAGAACTCGATACTTCCTAGCGTATACTCAAAGGGAGAATCTTCCGGGAGCGGCCCCTCTCAAAAGCAGCATCCGCTCTGGATTCGTCTTGGAGCTTTTCTTTCGATGAGAAGTCCAAACACAAGACGAAGTTATATGTCAATCTTCAAAGAATGGTGCGAATTTTTGGGTGCTGAAGTCGCTTCTGATAAGGCAGCAGAATTGGTACTTAAAGCTAACGATCTTCAAGCCCAAGCATACAGAGCCTGGCTTGAGCGCAGGCCTGGCGAACGTCCCCGAATGCTTCAAAGCAAAAGCACTAGCCGGGCTCTTTTAAAAAAAACAAAGATTGGTACAGTAAAAAAAGACGGCCTCCAATATAGCCTTTCGAATGCTACTATATGGAAGAAATTTGCAGCGCTTCGCCGCATGTACCGGATGATTATTGCATCAGATCTGGGCACCAGTTCAAATCCATTCGATATTGATACCACCCCTCCCCCACCCAAGGATTCTGGAAAGAAGCGTCCGACTGAAATGATTCCTTTTGAGGATGTAAGGAAGATTCTGGAAGGTCCTGACACAAGAGAGCAAAAAGGATTGCGAGATCTAGCCATTCTTGCTGCTTTATTTGGTGGTGGGCTTAGAAGAAGTGAGATCATTAACTTGAGATTAGGTGACCTAGCGGTGTCGCATGCGGGGAATGCTTTCTTAAGGCTTCGGGCAACGAAGTCAAGGAAGGACTTTAATCAGGCTCTCCCCCAATGGGCAGCGGATATCATTTTCCGCTGGAAAAAAATCCGCGAACACGAGGGAGCTACTAGCGGAGATTACTTATTTACGAGCTTTAGAGGACGTGGTGGCCTTGTTTCCACTCCAAATCCAATTTCTTCGGATGGAATTTATCGCCTTTTCAAACAATATTGCATCCGAGCAGGGGTAAAGGTCTTTGCGACTCCGCACTCAGCACGAGCTACAGCTATTACAAAGCTTTTAGCAGATGGGGTGCCTCATAGAATGGTCCAGGAATTTTCCAGACATTCAAGCATTCAAATG
>JAAZON010000012.1 GCA_012797725.1 SAR324 cluster bacterium
AAGGAGCTCGCAAATGAGGAATCTGCTCTCAAAGGTTCAGAGGGTGCCAAGCGCTTGCTTCGGGAGGAAGTGAACGAAGAAGAAATTGCAGAAATTGTTGCACGGTGGACTGGCATACCAGTAACTCGCCTGGTAGAAGGAGAGCGGGAAAAACTCTTAAAATTAGATGAGATTCTTCATAAGCGAGTTATAGGACAGGACGAAGCGGTGCAGGCTGTAGTGGATGCTGTGCTTCGATCCAGAGCTGGGATAAAGGATCCAAAACGACCAATTGGTTCTTTTATTTTTCTTGGTCCAACTGGCGTTGGAAAAACAGAACTTGCCCGCTCGCTTGCTGAAGCACTTTTTGATTCTGAGAATAATATGGTTCGAATTGATATGAGTGAGTATATGGAGAAGTTCTCCGTGTCTCGGCTTGTTGGAGCTCCTCCAGGATATGTGGGGTACGAAGAGGGGGGGCAGTTAAGTGAAGCGGTTCGAAGAAAACCCTATTCAGTTGTACTTTTTGATGAGATAGAGAAGGCTCATAAAGATGTATTCAATGTATTGCTTCAGGTGCTAGACGATGGGCGCATTACGGACTCCCAGGGCAGAACGGTTGATTTTAAGAACACAGTTATCATAATGACATCAAATATAGGATCTCAATATTTGCTTGAAGGAATAACAAGGGATGGGCACTTATTGGATTCAGCCCGCCAGGATGTGATGAAAGAGCTAAAGGACAGATTCATGCCTGAATTCTTGAATCGAATTGATGATATTGTGCTATTTAAGCCATTGTCGCTTTCAGAAATTGAGAAGATCGTTGAGATTCAGATTAATGAATTGAGGAGTAGGCTTAAAGCCAGAAACTTGAGTCTTCAAATAGATGAGGCCGCGATAAAGTTTATTGCTAAGACCGCGTACGATCCCGTCTATGGGGCTAGACCTCTTAAGCGCTACATTCAGCGCGAGCTAGAGACAAAGGTGGCAAAGCATATCATCGCGGATTCTTTGCCAGAGGGAGGTTGTGTGGAGGTGCAAATGAGGGACGGAGCACTTAGTGTAGGAACTGCGAATTACCAATAAAACTGATGAAGACAAGATTCTCTTTAGGTTATGGAAAAAGGCAAATAGTCAGGAAAGAGCAGGAGGCCTCATACAGAGATTTTCAGGCAACAGAACTTTTTTGTCCGAAATGTCAGAGAGCCGTCCCAGTCAAGGAGCGTCATCTTCTTTACCTTCCGACGGGAGATCTATTTGATTATATCTGTACCGTCTGTGGTGAATCGCTAGGGACTCGAAGTACCAGTACTTAGAATGCCAATTGAGGCCACCAACGCACTCGCTGTTCTTAAGCCGAATAATATCGGATATTTAGAAGGATCGGGGTTTAAGGCCTTAAATGAAATTAATAGGTAAGTGTCCTTTTTTGTGATAATGGAGGGAATCTAGGGTAGCTGGCCTATCATTTTGAGTGACAAATTTTGAAAAATATGAATGAGGCGCTAGTATAAACATTGTCTTGAAAGATCAAAGGAGTGTTCATTGAAAGCAGCTTTTGTTGGTTTTATGCAGTCAGGAAAAAGCACTATTCTTTCCGCGGTAAGTGGGAAGGCTGCAGCACCAAGCGGTACCAATCACATTGATGAAGCGGTGGTATCTGTTCCGGACGAACGCATCGATTGGCTTACATCATTGTACAAACCTAAAAAAACGATTTATGCAAGTATTGATTGTATGGATTTGCCAGGAATAAGTCTGAGCGATGAGACTGGTCGCATTGCAGCAAGGCGGCTTTTTACACAAGCTCGAAGTGCGGATATGTTTGTTCTTGTTGTTCGAGCGTTTGAAGATCCCAGTATACCAGCCTATAGAGCTTCGGTGGATCCAAAGCGAGATGTTACCGAACTTCTTTCTGAATTCTTGTTGGCTGACTTGGAACTTGCGTCTACACGAGTGGAAAAGTTAAAGCTTCAAATCCAGAAAGGTGGAAAGACTCTGGATAAAGACAAGCAAGAGTTGGAAATTCTTCGTAAGTTTCAAGATGCTCTTGAAAATGAGCGTCCAGCAAGAACTGTTGAGATCTCAGAGCAGGAAGATGAAATCATTCGTTCTTTAGGCTTCTTGACTCTCAGGCCACTAATGATAGCTGTTAATGTGGGTGAAGGTGATCTTGACAATGATTTTGGCATTCCACATATCGTAGACAGGTCGGTTCCCGTTGCAATTCTTTCTGCGAAAATTGAGCAGGAACTGTCAACTCTAGATGCAGAGAGTCGAAAAGAGTTCATGACAGAGTTGGGACTTAGTCAGAGCGCAGTATCAAAGTTCGTAAATAGTTGCTATGAGGCTATGGGATTTATAAGCTTCCTAACAGTTGGTCCTGATGAAGTCCGTGCATGGCCAATTAGAAAGGGACTCTCTGCGCTTGAAGCAGCTGGGAAAATTCATAGTGACATTAAACGAGGTTTCATCAGAGCGGAGACGATCTCTTATTCAGATCTTAAAGAACTTGGAAGTGAGAAGGCGGTCAAAGCAGCAGGGAAAGCAAGACTCGAGGGGAAGACCTACATTATGCAAGACGGAGATATAGTGCATTTTCGCTTCAACGTTTAAGAGTCCAATCTAAGCTTCGCAAACTCAAGAAAATAATTTGACAGTTTTGTTAATTAGGAACTCTAGGATCTGTATTATTCACGAATAGCTCTTGTCCATCATTAACCCCATCTCCGTCGGTGTCGGGGTTTTGAGGATCAGTCCCGAAGCGAGCAGTTTCTGCAATATCAAAAACTCCGTCTTTATCAGAATCTGGTCTCAGCTTTCGCATCCGTCGAGGAAGTGTTTTCTTGAGATATGAAAGCAACACTTTAGCCATCGAATCATAACCGGCAGAAGTGGGATGGATGGCATCTTTATTTAATAGATGTTTGTCTACAAGATCAAAGCGTAAGTCAGAAGGGGCAGAAAGAGTCGAACCGTCTAGAATAAGTTTATCCAAAGCCTTCATCCATGGGCCTTGAGAGCCTCGATTTGGCAATATCATGACAGCCGTCACTACTAAAGGAGCAATTCCTTCAATTTTAGATATATTTTTCGTAATTATATTTCGTGCGGTTTTGAGATTCGCATAGGTCTCCTCAGGAGTACCAAAAAGCCATCGATCGTTACGTCCAAGGTCAAGAAGCACGATGTCTGCAGTTCTAAGCTTCTGAGCATACTCGGAGTCTTGTTCTTTCTTAAATAACTTCCTAAGCTTGGGTACTAATTCAACAGCACGCAAACCAGGCTCTGCTAGGTTCACTACTTTTGCAAATCTCATGCTTCGCGCAACACGAAGGGGATAACCTCCCATCGAATTATGTCTTTCGTCTCCTATTCCATAAGCGATACTGTCTCCAATTATCACAATAGTTAGCTTTCGATCACAGTTAAAATCTGGAATTCCTCTGATTAAAGGACATGCAAAGCCATCCACAAGCGACGTTAATACAATCAGTATGAAACAAAGAATTTTAAGCATAAGAACGAACCCAAAACACAAACAAAAATGTAATCAGCAAAATTTCCGAAAGAATAGCATCTAATTAATATTGAATAAAGAAAAGATCTTTGAATAAACGGACCAAGTCTTGATCTGAGAGTCAATTGTGCCTGTATTGGATATCGCTGCAAGGCCCGTGACGGAATTGTGTGAACAGCTCTATGCATGGCTTCCGTTAACACAACTATCTCAACTACTCTTTTTTCCCGATTCTTTATCGTTCCATAAACCTGCAACTAGTCACATATCGCCCCTCTATGCAGACTGTAGAGTCTAGTCAATTCACCTTGATTCATTTTCCCAGTCTTAAAAATTCTTTGACAACTCTTTTCTTTAACTCCTCGCTATACCGATGTCTTTCTTTGTTATTTGTCTCAATATCTCCCTCCAAAAAATATGTAGACAATAACTTGGACAAGACAGCGAACTACTCTTCTCAGTCAGTCGACCGAAATTAAAAGAAAGCCAGCAGGGAAATTGCTAGCCCTTCTTATTTTGGGGCCAACTTCAGTCAGCTCTAAGCTCACCGCATCTACTGGCTCCATTCTGAATTCACCCTCGGCAGACGCTAACAGGGTAGGATGAAATGCCTCTTTTGGCCAACTCCTTTATAACTTACTTTACTCTATCTGCCCGATACTATCGTTGTGTATTGGGCATAGATTCCTAACAGGTTGTTGACTTCAAAGTCGGCGTATGAGACTTCGGATATGCCACCATTCTTCTTTGCAGCGGCAATGCTGCAATCGCCTGTCGCATAAATGCCGAGTATTGATGTGCATGTAGCCTTGCCTACTTTAGCTGCGGCATCTGCGCTAGTTGCTGTTGTCAGGTCCCAAGCTGGTATTCTTGTTTCACTGAATAGAAATCCAGGAACATGCTGGGCAGAGGCACCTAAGCCGGCGCATCCACCAAGACTAAAGAGTGCAATAATCAAAAAAGAAACGAGCAAAGGTCTCATTATGTTTTCTCCCAGAAGAGGTTTAATAAAAGGCAAGAGCCTGTTTCGCACTTCTCTTACAAGTTTTGGATATAACGAAGTCTTTAATGGTGCAATCCTGTATTTTGGGAGTAGATCTGAGCCCCTTCAATATCCGAAGAGCTCAATTAGAAGCATAATGTTCAAAAAACTAACCGCGAGAGCGATAAGAATTAGTAATATCTTGTTCCAGCACTCATTCACCCATTTTCCCATCACTTTTGTGGAAGAACTAAGATAAATTTGAAGGAATATTGTTATGGGAAGCTGTATGCTCAAAGCGATCTGAGAATAAATCAACCCTTTAAATGGATTCGTCACGAGAAACACCAATGCCACTGCGCCCAATAGAGTAAGTCCTTGTCCAATTCGAGTATGCCAATCTGTTTCGTCATAGGGCTCGTGTACAATTCCTGCAAAGACGGTGCCCCCTGCAATAGCGGCAGTTATAGAAGATGCAAATCCAGAAAACAGCAGAGCTATGCTGAATACAAGGGCAGCAGCTTTGCCCAGTAATGGCTCAAGAAGTACGCCAGCTTGGGTTATATCGTCGACACCAGTTCCAGATTTGAAGAAGACGGCAGCTGTTACAATTATAATTGCGGAATTAATGGCCCATCCAATAAGCATAGAAAAGAGTGTGTCAAGAAACTCATATCTGAGTTGACGTTCTATCACCTTCTCATTCTCTAGATTCCAATGACGGCTCTGAATGATTTCGGAATGCAAAAAGAGATTATGAGGCATCACTACTGCTCCAAGCACACTCATTATAATTGTCATAGAACCTTCCGGCATGCTGGGTGATATAGAGCCTATTGCCACCTGGCCCCAATCGACTGGAACAAGGCATAGCTCAAACAGAAAACAAAGCCCGATTATTGATACGAGGGCAACAATAACTTTTTCAATTTTTCTATAACGATTCGTAAATAAAAAAACGGACACTAATATTGCAGTGATAAGGGCTCCAATTCTAATGTTAATCCCAAAAAGCATCTGAAGAGCGATGGCCCCACCAAGTATTTCAGCAAAGGCTGTAGCGATAACTGCCAAAATTCCTGAGCTTAGGATTAGACGGCTCCAGAACGGCTTTAGATATTGAGCTGCCGCCTCAGAGAGGCAAAGGCCTGATACTATGCCAAGATGTGCAGAATTATGCTGTAAAATTATGAGCATGATGGTAGAAAGCGTCACCATCCAAAGGAGGGTATATCCATAATTAGAACCTGCCGCTAAATTAGAAGCCCAATTGCCTGGATCGATGAAACCAACAGTGACCAGAAGACCTGGGCCTAAGTACTTGAAAAGCTCCAACCTGATTTTCTTCTCTTCCATCATTCCTTAGGGAATTGTTATACTTAACAGAGCATAATCGTTGAATTCCAGATGGGCAACACGCCTTGTTTTGCGAGTATTTGTAGTTCACGAGTATGCAGTGAGTGGGGTCTAGGAAAAGATACAAAAGGTTTTTATATGTCTTTGGTGAAAAGAACTGTTTTTTTTATGTTGCTGATTTTGTCTTCATGCTCCAAGCGGGAACTGGAGCCTCCTCGTGAAATCCCATTACCTAAGGAACCTGCAGCTATCTACCATGAAGTACTTTTCCACGGAGAAACATTGTCGCTAATTGCAGCATGGTATACGGGGGATTCGAAAAATTGGAAAACTATAGCCGATTTCAACCCTGGCCTTAATCCAAATAATATTTCAATTAGAGACATAATTAAAATACCAAAATCCATTGTGAAAAGAGAAAAATCTTTTACTCAGTCGGAATTACAAGCGATGAAAAAGAGTATGAGAAAAAAACCCTCCTTGCTTGAGCGATCAATCAACCCTCAAAACTCACTTGATGCTGATTCAGGGACTGCAGAAACCTATGGAGAGAAAGAGCAATATGAAGGAGG
>JAAZON010000144.1 GCA_012797725.1 SAR324 cluster bacterium
GTGCCTTTATGTCAGCCGCACGTGAAGTTGCACTCTCGAAACCAATAATCATAATTAAACCAGGACGCACGGCAGCAGCCGCAAAAGCTGCAGCCTCACACACTGGCTCTTTAACAGGTTCTGATGATGTATTGGATGCTGCTTTTCGTCGTTGCGGAGTCCTCCGAGTTGATTCGATCTCAGAGCTTTTCTCTATGGCAGATATACTAGGCAAGCAACCAAGACCCAAGGGTCCAAATCTCAGCATTGTTACTAACGCGGGCGGCCCAGGCGTGATTGCAAGTGATGCCGTAATATTGAATGGAGGTAAGCTCGCAGATATTTCACCAGAAATAATGGCGGAGCTTAATACTTTTCTTCCAGCGGCATGGAGCCACAACAATCCAATCGATGTTATTGGAGATGCAAGCCCTGAACGTTACTCTAAAGCGGTTGAGGTGGCTGCAAAAGACCCAAATACTGACGGTTTGTTAGTTGTGCTTACACCACAAGCTATGACGGATCCTACTCAGACTGCCGAACAGATTAAGCAGCATGCAAACATAGGTAAGCCTGTGCTCGCTAGTTGGATGGGGGGAGCTGAGTCGAAAGCTGGGGAACAAATTTTGAGTCGCGCAAATATCCCCTGTTTCGATGCTCCTGATACTGCAGCTCGGCTTTTTTGTTTCATGTGGAAGTATGCTGAAAATCTAAAAAGTTTGTATGAAACCCCAATTCTTTCTGCCGGGGGAGATGAGACAGGAGCTGATATTGCAGAAGCTACAGCGATAATTGAGCAGGCACGTAAAGAGGGAAGAGATCTTCTTACGGAATTTGAGTCTAAAAAGGTGTTGGGTGCATACAAAATCCCTATTGTAGAAACGATTATTGCTGAGACTCGGGAGGCTGCTATAGATGCTGCGAATAAGTTGGGATATCCAGTTGTTCTTAAGCTTCACTCAGAGACAATAACTCACAAGACTGATGTTGGGGGAGTACAGTTGAATCTAAAAAATAGCGATGCAGTTGGAATTGCATTTGATGCTATTAAGGAGAGTCTCACTGCAAAGGTTGGAACTCATGCTGAAAATGGCCAGCCTCATTTTCTTGGCGTGACAGTTCAAACCATGATCAACCTCTCAGACGGCTATGAGATCATATTGGGTTGTAATACAGATCCACAACTTGGTCCAGTCTTACTTTTTGGAACTGGTGGCCAGCTTGTAGAGGTATTTAAGGATAGTTCTCTAGGGCTTCCGCCCCTGAATACAACACTTGCCCGTCGAATGATGGAACGGACAAAAATATATAAAGCGCTCAAAGGAGTGCGTGGCCGCAAACCGGTGGACATGGTTGCGCTGGAACAGTTATTGGTTCGATTTAGCCAGCTTGTGTGCGATCAACGTCTTATTAAAGAAATTGATATAAATCCACTTCTAGTGTCGTCAGATAAGATTGTGGCACTGGATGCCCGTGTTGTTCTTTTGGATCCCAAGAATCCAAAAGCTGAAAGCTCACCTCTTGCGATTAGGCCTTACCCATCACAATTTGTTCGAAAGGTGGAATTGAAGACAGGAGAGAAAGTGACTATCCGCCCGATTCGTCCTGAAGACGAGCCGTTGGTTAAACAATTCCATGAAACTCTATCAGAGCAGAGTGTTTTGCGACGTTATTTGCAGCCAA
>JAAZON010000145.1 GCA_012797725.1 SAR324 cluster bacterium
CAACTGAAACATCTTCGAATCCCGATCCGTGTGATACACGTCGCAGATACCAGTCACCATGCAGCCGCTGCACGCTGCGGTTGAATAGTTCGTTGTATTATCGGGCCAGGTAATCATCGGAGCCCCATCAATCCAGCCACAGGTGTAGGGGTTTTTGTTGCGTGTGATAATCACGATTTTCCCGCGCAGATCTCCCACCCTGTAATTTTGAATATCCTTATCGATCAATATGTACTTGTAGTAATTAGCGACTAAACTTTGAAAATTCTGATTGAAAGACGCGCCTTTATCCGAATCGCAGTTCTCATTCGAAACAAAGGCAATAACAAATTCGCTGGGATGTGCCGCAAGAAAGCCTGTGACATCAGCGAGAAAGTTATTGAGAGATGCATGCATGAAGTAATTGCCGTGGAAAAAGTTCATATTCTCACTTAACCGCAAATCGAAAGCCCGCACGCCCCACTGCAGTTGATTTATGAAATTCATGCTATCGCTTTGACATTTTGCGAACTGATTGGAAGTATTGAAGGTTGCTGTATAGTGAGTACCGGGAATACTCAAATCAGCAACAAAAGCAGAATCCGACACTTCAGCCATCCATGAGTCCATACTCGGAAGCTGATACCTGTCACGAAGTTCAATATGCCCCCAGTATGCCATGCCTTGATGCCCTGGAGGAGGGACCCATTACACTGCTGCTGTAACAGTCCAAGGCATCTCGCCACTGTCATATGGACAAATCCAAAGATCGCCACTTTCTGTGCGATCTACAATATTTGTGCAAGTCGGATAGTAATTGTGACCGTAGATCATGATCGTACTTTGCTTAGCGACGCCGCCTGAATTGTACTGAAAGATGATTTCCTATGACCATGGATTTGACCTCGATCCCTGCCAATCCAACTGAACCTTTTGGCCGGGCTGAATCCAGTCGCTTTCCGTGACAGGTCTCCCATCTATCCAATATTGATCCGAGTGCACACCAGCGCCGAAACTCACTTTCCACGAGATGCTTGTGTTGTTGATGAGGGAAAAGTACTCTCCCTGATCACCGCCAAGAAGATCTTCTGAGTCGTCACCTCCACCACCGCATCCTGCTGTTATAAAAAAAGCTGTCAGTAACAAAGAAAAAAGCTGAATATTGCGGTAGTGCATAAGGCCTCCTGATTGAACCGACCTGATTTCTGAAATTATTTTTGACATATCACAAACGCTTTTGTATGGCCATTGGTATTTTCTCCCCACTTTCTGCAGATTTTATGAGTTCTATTCGCGATAGCTCCATACTCCACAGAACTCATTAATGCTCTTCGATGAGACACCCATGTGCTGTGCGAGAAAACGTTGAGAAAGGCCTATCTCCTTGAGTTTATCCTTCAAAATTACTCCTGTATGGATTGGGGCTTTGAATCCTATTTATTCTGTTCTGCTTCTCCACAAAAAATGCCACTTTCAGGGCATGGAGACATCAGCACCATGTGCAATGGTTTCCCATCCAAATATAGTCAGAAAGAATAACCTTGGAGTCCCTTTGAGCCCAGGCAATGGAGCTCTCTATTATTAATTTAACTGTTAACAGTGTTGCAAAGAGTAATCTTTCCTTTACTCTAAGGATTAGTTCAAACATGCGTTTTAAACGTATGTATCGCCGCCTTCTTGCCACATGCTTGTATTGTTAATCCTTCAAAAAAGTTTCCTATTACTCCCCACTTTAAAAAAAACTTACTAATCCTCTGATAACACTTATATAAAATAGTTAAAAACAGTTGCCCTGTACGAGGCCATTTTACGTACGTATATTTTACTTTTACATATAGGACGTATAAGAAGTCGTAAGTCCGAAGCCGATTTAAGCCGTTTTACGTTAGTGATTGAATTCAGACTATAACGTAGTGCACAAGTGCGAGAGCAATTGGTAATTTTTTGGATCAATCATTAATTTAGTAATTCTCTGGTAGGCAATCTGCTGTGGAATTTGGCTAGAAAGCCTTTGATTAACTCCTCCTCTGATGTATTCTGGCCCCATTAGAGAGCAGTT
This sequence comes from SAR324 cluster bacterium, assembly GCA_012797725.1. The sequence continues at coordinate 2,039 of JAAZON010000145.1, forward strand.
CGATATTCACCGCTTTCCATTAGAACCATCGGAGGTCAATATGCGATTATTGCTGTTATTAGCACTATTTATCATTCCTTCACTTGGATGTACGAGTAGAGCAGGCCCATTTGTAACTAATATTAGTAGTGATGGCGCTGGTGGATTAGTCGTTGAAAAATGCATGATGTCGCTCAACCGTCAGATCAACACGGTCGAGAACGCCGAATGCACAAGTTCAAATATTAAGCTTTTCAATCACTAGTCTCAAAGTCATTTTTCTTTCCGAGGTCTTTAATAG
>JAAZON010000146.1 GCA_012797725.1 SAR324 cluster bacterium
AACTTGAGCTTTCAAGCTTTTTTGCTTGAATCAGCGAGCCAACGAAATTATTCTTAAGATGAAACCACATCTCCAAATCGGCACCATTCTTTGATTCTTGGTATCTTGAAAACTTCCTTACTACTACGTTTTTTCCTCCAAATGTAGCCAAGGCAATCAAAATACCATCGGTTATGCTTTCTTCAGATACACCAATACCTGATAATGAACTGAGTTCAAGAAATCTCCATACATGCTGAGATATGGATTTGAAGAGCGTGCAGAGATCTACCATTTAGTCCTCCCTTCAGTTTGCCAGCTATCGCTATCATCGTAGGTAATTGCTTGTTTAAAGCGATTTAAATCACTTTCGATGTATTTCTGGACACTTCTTCCTAGTGTCTCTAATCTTGATCACGGATCTTTTTGCTTTGTTTGTTGCGTATGATTCTTAATGGAGTTCTTCTCAGTATTTAGGCAAAAAATCCATTGGAAAATCTAGCTTTGGCATTATGCTCAAAATCAATAGGTTCCTCTGGCTTCAATAGCAGCTTCTATCAGTTTCTCAATGTTCTCCTTGATGTCGTTATACACGTATTTGCTGGATTCATGTGGATGATCAAAGCAGGTAACGTATTTGGACAACCTTTCCTTGTCTTTCCCAATCAATATGTTGTAGAAAGGATTGCTACCTTTTGATGCCTGTTTTCCATTCTTATCTTCAAGATTATGAATGTAAATACCTAATATACCCTTCTTGAGTTCATAGGCTTTTTCGATTTCGTAGTCAATCCATTTTCTTCCAGATGTTGTCGAACCAATTAAGACGACAAGGCATGATCTTTTTTCCATTTGTGAATCAATCCATTCTTTGATCTTTGTATCAGTTTTTCCTCTGACTTCTTCCCATTCATTGTCAGAGAAGGTTGAGCTATTATCCACTTTCCCCATGTTTCTTATCTGAGCTGCTCTCCAATTATCCTTCAAATACTCAAAACTAAAGAAAACTTGTCTTTTTGCCATGCCATTTTACCCCCTTATTGTTCACAGATCCGATCTTCTGTTGTTTGATATGCTATGTGGTACTTCAACTCTGATTCTGGGATAACCTAGATCCAATGATTTCTATTTGCTTTAGCACCTTCCTGCGATAATATCGAGTATTTCAAGCACTAATTTCTTGCATTCTTCAAGGCTTAGGTCTTTCTCTCCGAGCTTTTCGTAGAGGCTCTTTAGTCCTGGATAAGAAGTTGACGGGAAGTAAGTTTCAAATTCTGCCATCTGTTCTTCCCAGATCTTTTTTGCAGCTCCTCCGGTGCACCCAAGAGCGATGACTTTCACACCTTTTTTCTTGGCTATGTTGTATTCCTCCATGACTCCATCGGCTTCTACTATAGTGGATCCTTTTTGGCTTAATTTGTTTCCGAACATGAAGATGGCCACTCCGGCTTCGGAAAGCATATCTTCTCTGTACTCAGTGAACTTACCCCTCTTCTCTTCTTCGTCTTCAATACTCTGTGGAAATGGCCAAAGAATAAGCCTTTCTTCTATGTGCCTGTATTTTGTTTCATCATACAC
>JAAZON010000147.1 GCA_012797725.1 SAR324 cluster bacterium
AATCGCTTGAGCTTCAGCTGTTGAATGCAGCGCCATTATTAATTGTTGTAGTACCCTGAAATTAGTCGACCCAACCTTTATCTTCCCCCTGTCAGACTCTTATACACCGTATCGTGCAGATGCTCTCAAAGCTTGCAGGGAAAAGACTTCGTCTACGTTAACGTCAGACGCGAAACACAGCAGGTGTGGGCGTTTTATGTTAAACTTCTACGCGCCTTACGTAGTACGCAAAGTGCGTGGTCCCCCCTTGTCGTAATTCGTATTTCGTCCTCCAACTATCTCCCAACACCTATTTGGTTATCCTAACGCGGAACTCAGGAGGAATTTTGTCACATGGTATAACTCTAAGATTATTTCTTTTTCACTGCTCGGGTTAGCGCACGAAGAAGTTTTGAGCTTTTTGAATTAGCTATCTTCTTTGTCGCCTTGGCAGCCCTTTTCTTATTTTTTTTCGCGTCTCGATTTTTCCTAATGCGTTTTTTTTGAATACTTATTGATGTCATGCTTTCTCCGTTAAATATCTAAATTTTTAACTTTCAGGGCATTTTCTTCGATGAAGCGCCTTCTTGGCTCAACTTCGTCTCCCATCAGTACAGTAAAAATAGAATCGGCTTCAATTGCATCTTCAATATTTACTTGAAACATGGTTCTGTTCTCGGGATCCATGGTGGTTTCCCAAAGTTGCTCAGGATTCATTTCACCAAGGCCCTTGTAGCGTGTTATCGTAAGACCTTTACGCCCACGCTCATCTATTACTCGCATGAGATCTTCGAAGTCTTCACATTCCGCTATTTCTTTGCGACTTCCTAGATCTAGAATTTTATAGGGCCCCTTCCCAAGCGCCGCTGCCTCCATGAAAATATTTCTAAGCTTTCGAAATTCTCCCCTTGCCCAAAGTTCCTTCCCAAGAAGATTTTCCTTGCGAAGTCCTTGGAACACTGTACGCACGGAAATTGCAAAAGTAGGCACTCCAGTATTTGAGCCCTGCTCTATAAGCTTGATTTCTTTATCACCTGTCACTTTCTTTGCAAGAATAGCTTCCAATTCTGAGAAAATTTCCTTCATCTTATCTTTTGAATTGAAAACTTCTGCGCTGCTGACCTGTGTACGAGCAAATGCAAGAATTACTCGTGGATCTAAATGGCTTTCTTTTATTTTCTCCAGATAATGCTCTATTTGCCTCAAATTCAACACATGCCTTTTTATGGTACTAGCGTCAGAGTGCTTGTTGTCACTTGAAACAAGTTCCAAATCTGCAGTAGCTCCCGTGAAGATTGTATCAACCATTTCCTCCTCAGATCGCATGTAGGCGTCTTTTTTGCCACGCTTAACTCTATAAAGAGGGGGTTGAGCAATATACAAATGTCCCCTTTCAACTAATTCTCTCATCTGACGATAAAAGAAGGTTAGCAACAAAGTCCTGATGTGACTTCCGTCAACATCAGCATCTGTCATTATTATAATTTTTCCGTAGCGCAGTTTACTCACATCGAAATCTTCCGAGCCGATGCCGGTTCCAAGAGCAGTTATCATGACTCGTATTTCTTCGGAGTTCAGCATCTTGTCAAAGCGTGCTTTTTCAACATTTAAAATTTTTCCCCTCAGGGGAAGAATTGCCTGGTATTTCCGATCTCGTCCCTGCTTTGCTGAGCCACCTGCTGACTCACCCTCCACCAAAAAAAGCTCGCAATGCTCTGGGTTTTCCTCTTGGCAATCGGCCAATTTACCAGGTAAGGCAGCGTTATCCAGTGCCCCCTTTCTTCGCACCAACTCTCTTGCCTTCCTAGCTGCAGCCCTAGCTCTTGCAGCTTCCAGGGATTTTGAAACAATGAGTCGCCCTATAGCGGGGTTTTCCTCTAAATATTCACTTAATTTATCACCTGTAATTTGCTCAACTAGACCTTTGACCTCGCTGTTGCCGAGTTTGGTTTTTGTCTGGCCCTCAAATTGAGGATCGGGAATTTTTACGCTTATGACCGCAGTAAGACCCTCTCGAGTGTCATCCCCTTGAATACCATCTTTATCACCTTTAAGAAGATCGTTCTTTGTTGCGTAGTTATTAATCGTTCTTGTGAGAGCAGCTTTAAAACCAACAAGATGCGTGCCACCTTCTGATGTGTTGATGTTATTAGCGTAAGTAAAAAGATTTTCTTGATACTCTTTGTTGTATTGGATCGCCACTTCTACCTGAATATTATCCCGGTTTCCATTGATGTAGATTGGCTCGGGGAAGAGCGGGTTTTTATTACGATTCACGTAGCCCACGAAACTTTTTATTCCACCCTGGTAACACAACTCTTGGATCTTGTTAACACGCTCATCGTTTACGATGAATTTCAGACCTGCATTAAGAAAAGCCAGCTCTCTTATTCTATGAATTAAAGTCTCAAGATCAAAACCCGTTGATTCTTTGAAGATAGTGTGATCTGGATAAAACGTAACCTTTGTTCCACTGCCTTCTGCTTCCCCTATCTCTTTAAGAGAATTAACAGGAACGCCCCTGTGAAACTCCATGCTAAAGCGCTTACCATTTTGCTTAACCTCAACCTTCAACCATTCCGAAAGTGCATTAACAACTGATACACCAACACCATGAAGACCGCCTGAGACTTTAT
>JAAZON010000148.1 GCA_012797725.1 SAR324 cluster bacterium
CGGTTCAATGCTCGGACTAATGGACATGTTTGCCGGTGGTGCTTTGAGCGCGTTTTCAATTTTTGCGCTGGGCATCATGCCATACATTAGTTCATCTATTATTTTGCAATTATTAACCGTCGCCATTCCCCATTTGGAAAAACTTTCAAAAGAAGGTGAGATGGGGCGGCGTAAGATTACCCAATATACACGTTACGGGACAGTAGCCTTGAGTATGATTCAGGGCTTTGGCATTGCTTATGGATTGCAGCATATGGCCAGCCCTTCGGGAGCTCCGATTGTTTTGCAGCCGGGATTCTCATTTATAATAATGACGGTGATAACATTGACGGCCGGCACTGCCTTTATCATGTGGCTAGGTGAGCAGATAACAGAAAGAGGACTTGGAAACGGTATTAGTCTTATAATAACGGCAGGAATTCTTTCTTCAATGCCAGCGGTTCTGGTCTCTAGTTTTGAACTGGTTCGTATACACGAAATTTCTCCTCTTACCCTGCTTTTTATCTTTGCGTTTTGTTTCATTACTCTTCTTGGGATTGTGCATGTGGAGCGCTCGGCACGTCGTATACCGATTCAATATCCACGCCGTATGGTTGGCAAAAAGATGGCTCAGGCTCAGACCCAGTATTTACCTCTTAAGGTAAATATGTCAGGTGTGATTCCACCCATTTTTGCTTCAGCCTTGCTTTCGGTGCCAATCATTGTGCTTACTGCTTTTAGCGGAAATGAAATAGTTCAAACCGTGCTTGATAAATTTACGGTTGGTGGATTTTGGTATGAAGTTACCTTTGTTGCGCTTATTGTGTTTTTCTGTTTCTTCTATGTGTCCGTTCAATTTAATCCAGAAGATGTGGCGGAAAACTTGAAGAAAAACGGAGGATTCATTCCAACTGTTAGGCCTGGAAAGCAGACTGCTGATTTCCTATATGGAGTATTGAACAGAATTACAATCTGGGGTGCAATTTATGTATCCATAATTTGTGTGGTACCTCAGTTGGTTTATCAATATTCGGGCGCGACTGCTTTCTCAAGAGTGTTTAGTGGAACATCAATTTTGATTGTTGTTTCGGTTATTCTTGACACTGCAGCTCAAATTGAACATATGGTAATTGCGAGAAACTACGAAGCATTTATGAGCAGAAGCTCAAAACTTCGAGGGGGAATGGGTTCCATGAGCCACATGAGAAATAGGATATTGAAGAGATGAGTGTATTGAGAATTATTTTGCTTGGACCTCCAGGAGCTGGAAAAGGCAGTCAGGCTGTAAAGATTTGTGCTAGCTACAATATTCCGCATATCTCTACAGGGGATATATTAAGGAGTTCTGTAAGTGCCGAAACAGAACTTGGATTGGAGGCAAAGAAGTTTATGGATCAAGGTCAGTTAGTTCCTGACTCTTTGGTCATAGCACTCATTAAGGAGCGCTTATCTCAATCAGACTGTGAAAGTGGCTTCCTTCTTGATGGATTTCCGCGAACGGTGGAGCAGGCAAAAGCTCTTGATGAGCTGCTTGCTTCAATCAATATGCCGCTAACGCATGTTGTTGAGCTAATTGTGCCAGATGAAGTCTTGCTTGGCCGCATCGAAGGGCGTGCAAGAGCGGGCTCTGGTCGAAGCGATGATAATGCTGAGGTCTTTGCAAAGAGACTTGATGTTTATCATCGACAAACAGCTCCAGTAACGGATTATTATAAGAGTAAGAAAATGGTGCGAGACGTTGATGGCGTCGGTAGCATCGAAGAAGTTGAGCAGCGCCTAAGAGATGTTCTTATTACCAAATAATTGTTTGGTATATCAAGAAAGTCGAGCTGCCTAAATGCAATGCTGCAAATATTTTGCTGTTGCTGGGGTCAGGTCTGTCTTAATTTCAATGCAGTTCATTGGAGAGAAAAGAGCGGTGAAGGGGGTAATCCTATTAGGAGTTTTGCTTCGAAGCTCGCTTGATAGCTCTAAGTTATACAAATTGCTTAGGATCTCTTGAACAATTTGCATAAATAATGTAAGTTTTCAAGCTCTTGAATTTGAAACATAAAATTTTTAGCCGAAACGCAACGTTTGCCTTTGTTTATTGAGACTAAAATGAGCAAGAGGAGAAGGGGGCGTTTTTGCTGAGAACGTGGTTGTTGCGCCTAAAGATTTCTGAGCAGCGAAGCTTGAGGGGCGGAGAAGCACGTATATTTTTTTGAGGAAAAAGTCGTGAAGGTCAGAGCATCAGTTAAGCCAATTTGTGGATACTGCAAAGTTGTAAAGCGAAAAGGAAAAGTTTTAGTGATTTGTAGCCGTACGCCAAAACATAAACAGCGCCAAGGGTAAACGAACTAAAACAATCTGGATGTTTTGATCCATATATTAGCAAGAGGACAAAAAAATGCCACGAATAGCAGGAGTCGATCTTCCTAGAAACAAACGGGTCATAGTTGGTTTGACCTATATTTACGGAATAGGGAAGAACAAATCTAAGCAAATATTAGACGAAGCGTCGGTAAGCTATGACACTCGAAGTGAGAAACTTTCTGAAGATGAAGTCACACGCATTCGGAATATAATTGAAAATCGTGAAAAAGTGGAAGGAGATCTTCGAAGGGATGTGCAGCAATCAATTAAGAGATTGATGGATCTTGGCTGTTATCGTGGATTACGGCACAGAAAAGGTTTGCCATGCCGTGGCCAGAGGACATGTACAAATGCTCGAACTCGTAAAGGACCACGCCGTGCGGCAATTGCTGGAAAGAAGGCACCAGGTAAGAAGTAGGTATATGTTTGCCAGAATCTAATCGTTTGTTGATAGGGGGTAATTTTGGCTGAGGAAAAAACACAAAGTTCTCGTGGGGGATCACGAAAGAAAAAGATAAAAAAGAACGTCCCCGTTGGGATTGCACATATATGCGCTACATTCAATAACACGATTGTTACAATCACAGATCCAGCGGGGAATGTTATTGCATGGTCAAGTGCTGGATGTGGAGGCTTCAAGGGTTCACGAAAATCTACGCCGTTTGCGGCGCAGATTGCAGGAGAGACGGCTGCCCGTAAGGCTAGAGATGTGGGAATGCGGACAGTAAGTGTGCTTGTTAAAGGACCGGGGTCAGGTCGAGAATCTGCTTTGCGTTCGTTGTATACAGCTGGTCTTTCAATTAGTTCAATAAAAGATGTGACGCCAATTCCACATAATGGATGCCGTCCACGAAAGAGTCGTCGAGTTTAATCGAGAGGGAGAAGCATGGCAAGATATTGTGGTTCTGTATGCCGTTTATGCAGAAGAGAAGGTGAGAAGCTCTTCTTAAAAGGAGAGAGATGTTATACGAGTAAGTGCTCACTGGAGCGTAGAGAAGGTGGGCCAGGTCAGCATGGTCGCGGCAGGCAATCATTTTCTGACTACAAAGTTCAGCTTCGTGAGAAACAGAAAACAAGACGTTATTATGGACTTCTAGAGAAGCAGTTTCAAAGTTATTTTGCTGCTGCTGCTCGTAGGAAGGGTGTGACGGGAACTGAGCTTTTGTTAAGCCTTGAAAGACGATTGGATAATGTGGTTTATCGCCTTGGCTTCGGTAGCTCGCGTCGTCAAGCTCGTCAATTTGTCAGTCATGGTCTTGTTCGCGTCAACGGCAAAAAGGTAAACATCCCCTCTTATCAGCTCTCGGCAGGGGATGTGATTGAAATCAAGGAGAAGAGCAAAGGAAATGTGGTTATTCAAGGTTCAGTCGCAGCAGCCCAGAGCCGCATAATTCCTGATTGGCTCTCACTTGATAAGGGGAATCTCAAGGGCGTTGTTCAGACGCTACCAACAAGAGAACAGTTGCCACAATCAATTCGAGAGCAACTCATAGTCGAGTTGTATTCTAAGTAACCAGTGAGGTGGGGGGAGTAGCTCAATGAAAAAGGTCAGTCTTGCGGATCTTATTAAACCAAAACGGGTAGAAGTTGAGGTTGAAAACGTAGAAAACAGGTACGGTAAATTTGTGGCGGAGCCGCTTGAGAGAGGCTTCGGTCTCACACTAGGCACAGCCTTAAGGCGAATTCTGCTTTCATCATTGCAGGGATGTGCTATTACAGCGGTGCGCATTGACGGCGTGATGCATGAATTTTCTACCGTAAGTGGAGTCGTCGAGGATGTGACTCAGATCGTATTGAATCTTAAGGAAGTTGTTCCGTGTATGGAGGATAAGGACGAAGCGCACCTTACACTTGAAGCAACTGGTCCATGCGAAGTGACGGCAGGAATGATTGGAGGAGATCCTTCAGTGGAGATTCTTAATCCGGCTCAGCACATCGCTACACTCGGAGAGGGCGCAACTCTTAAGATGGAACTTACCGTTAAGGTTGGTCGAGGTTATGTTCCCGCAGAGAAAAATAAGGTTGAGGGCGTACCAATGGGTACTATTTTCATTGATTCGATCTTTTCGCCAGTCAGAAAAGTCAACGTTAATGTTACAAATGCGCGTGTGGGACAAAGAACTGACTATGACAAATTAACGATGGAGATATGGACAAACGGCAGCATTGCTCCACGTCCAGCCGTGGCACAAGCGGCCCACATTGCGGTTGATCAACTTACAGTTTTTGTGGGGAAAGACCTTGTTCTTGAACGCGAAGAGCCCAAGAAGGAGGAACCAAAGACCAAGTTTAATGACAATTTATTCAGACGGATTGATGAAATTGAACTTAGTGTTCGAAGTGCAAATTGTCTGGAGAATGCTGATATTAAATATATTGGCGAATTGGTTCAACGTACAGAAGCAGAGATGCTTAGAACAAAGAATTTCGGAAGGAAATCCCTGAATGAGATCAAGGAAATTCTTGGTGAAATGGGATTGAGTCTTGGCATGAAGCTTGATGGTTTCCCGACAAGAAAGGAGCTTGATGGGATTAAAGATACCACTGAGCATTAAGATAGAGAGTAGATATGCGGCATTTAAAATTAAGACGAAAATTTTCAAGAACACCTGCTCATAGGAAGGCCCTGCTTAGAAATCTATCGACAGCATTGTTGAGAGATGAGCAGTGCATAACAACACTAGAAAAGGCAAAGGCCCTCAGGCCGGTGGTTGAAAGGCTTATTACTTTGGCGAGGTCAAATACATTGCATGCGAGACGGCAGGCCTATGCTTATGTAGAGTCTAAAGAGGTTGTACACAAACTCTTTTCTGATATTGCTCCTCGTTTTTCTGGAAGGCCAGGAGGTTACACTAGAGTGCTTCGAACTGATTATCGGCATGGTGATGCAGCTCCCATGGCAGTAATCGAGCTGGTGTCGGGGAAAACCGCAGAGCCAGCTAAAAAGACAGCCGCGCCCAAGAAGAAGAAGGAAAAAGGCAGCGAAACTGCTGATAATGCCGCTTAGCTAATATTAAAATGATGGTTTCTTTTACGGCTGCGACATAATGGGAAGCTTTGATCATAAAAAGATTCTGATATTGGGTGTCGCCAACGAAAAGAGTATTGCACATGCCGTTTTGGAGCTTTTACACAATGAAGGCGCAAAAATTGCGCTGACCTATCCCAATGATGTTATTGAAAAGAGGCTTCGCCCAATTGCAAAAAATTTTGGGATAGAAAGAATCTTTCCCTGTGATGTGCAATCCGACAGCGACATTAGCACCCTTTTCAAAGAGCTTGAAAGCTGCTTTGGAAATTTAGATGGTTTGGTGCATTCCGTAGCTTTTGCTGAACGTGAGGACTTGCAGGGACGCTTTGTAAATACATCAAGAAGCGGCTTTAGGACAGCTCTTGATGTCTCCGTCTTCTCATTGATTGCCCTCGCGGGACAGGCAGAGCGCTTGATGGAAGAAAAGGGAGGCTCTATTGTCACTTTTACATATCTTGGCTCCCAACGAGTTGTGCAAAATTATAGAGTTATGGGTGTTGCTAAGGCAGCGCTTGAAGCAAGTGTCAGATATTTAGCCTCAGAGCTTGGCGAGAAGGGGATTAGAGTTAACGCAGTGTCAGCAGGGCCTATTAAAACTCTTGCGGCATCTGGCATTCCGCAATTTAAAGATCTTTATTCTCAATTTGAGGAAAGAGCACCGCTTCGACGTAATGTGAGTCTAGCTGATGTGGCCAATTCTGCCGCATATTTCCTTGGTCCTATGAGCGCTGGAGTGACAGGCGAGATTCACTATGTTGACTGCGGTTTTAACATAATTGGCATATAGAAGATTTTGAGTAAAGGAAAAAAATATGGCAAATCATGCATCTGCCCTTAAAAGGCACAGACAGAGTCAGAAGAGACGGGATCGAAATCGTGCAATAAAATCATCTATTCGAACCGCAATAAAGGGGGCTAAAGCTGATATTGAGGAAGGCAAATTAGCAGAAGCAAAAGAATCCCTTCGTGTAGCGGAGAGAATGCTTGCAAAGGCAGCCAGCAAAGGAGTAGTTCCAAAACGGGCTGCGAGAAGAAATGTGAGCAGGCTGGCTAAGAAATTTAACAGCATGACAAAAAAGACCAAGAAGTAATTTTCTGACTGCAATGTCATAGATTGTCTCTTTGCTCATTCAGTCAGATAACGCGCCGAGAAACAGAGGGTCAAATTTTTTTTCTGGGCCTGTTTTGCTACTTCCCTAATCCAGCCAAAGCAGACGTTAAGGCTGTTTGTTGGCTTTGCATTTTGGACATCATTGATTCGAGTCTTGCGAAACGCGCACGCAATGCCTCTTCTTGTTCGGCAATCGATTTTTCCGCATCGCTTATCTGAGTGGTCATGCGTTCAATCATGGTCTTATTGCTGTTTATTGTGAGATCGAAAGAACCCTGGAAGCGAATGAAAGTGTCAATAGTTCCGCCTGTGCTTGCTGTAGTGTCGGCAAATTGTTGAAGGATGCTGTTTACTGAGGAAGAGGAGGTTGACATTGATTTTTCGAATTGGGTCTTATCGAATTTTAATGTCCCGTCTCTTTGAGTTGTAATACCAAGATCGGCAAGTATATTAATCCCAGTTCCTGAAATTGCAGATCTTATTGAAGAAATAGCATCCCTAAATGAGCTTAATGCCGTGTTGTCCGAGGATGTCGAAGCCAGAGGTTGAAAAACATTTTTTACTTCACTACCACTTTCATCCCTGGTTATTTCATTGTTTTCAGAGATGTATTCAACAAGATCGTTATAGATATCAACCCAGTCTTGAATCTTTGTCGCCGTAGACTTTGCATCATCAGCGACAGTGACCGAGGCACTACCAATTCCTTGGAGTGAGAATGTAACACCTGTTACAGCGTCCGACACAGAATTGGTCTCTCGTGTAATCCCAGTGACTCCATTCAAATCGAATATTGCATTTTGCGCGGCACTTTCAACACCTCCGGGAAGACTTGTATCGAGAAAGCCATAGTTTGAAGTAAAGGTTAGAGTTCCAAGGGTTGTTCCTGTGTTGTTACTGCTGATCATCACTCGATAGTCAGGGCTTGCGGCAGTTCCAACATTAAGAAGTGAAGCTTGGGCACAGTTCCCATTTGCAGCAGCTTGTTCATTGAACTGAGACACAAATTGGGCGATTGTGGTTGAATCCCTGGTCACATTGACTGAAATCGTCTTTTTGTTAGCACCAGTTCCAACCTCCACTGTTATAGTTCCTGAGGCTGCATGGCCGCCTGCTGTAGTAGCAACAAAGTCTGTGGAGGCGCTAAAGGAGTGACCGTAAGCGTAAGTTCCGTTCTTTGCCAACTGAGTGACGTTAAGTGAATAAGTTCCATTCGTAGCGGCGTTGGAGGCAGTGGCACCAACATAGGCTTCGTTTGTGCTGGTAGCGGTTTTTACGATTCCGCCTCCTGAGAGTGTCGTAAAATTATAGAGCGAATCTTTTAGTTCAGTAAATTTTGTTTTAAGGGTCTCAAGTGCCGAATTGGTATCTGTAAGTTCAGTAATTCTCGTGTTTAAGGGGTCGACTTTCTGTGCTCGCGTTGCAGTCGACATGGCGTCAATAAGGGCATTGGTGTCGATTCCTGAGGCAAGTCCCGAGAAATTTATAAGTGCCATAGTTCAAAGTCCTTTAAGCAGAGAAGAGGTAGTTGTGCTCACTAGAGGCAGTTATTCAACATCTACGAAAAAGTCCTCCAAATACAGATCCTTGCAAGGAACAAGCCGGACTTGGCATATTTGCTAATATCCTGATATGTTTGTGTTTCTCGGATATACTGTTTTGTTGTTAGGTATTTTTTTCCATGTTGGATTCTCAAGGTTAATGAGACCTTAAGGAGGTGCACTCATGGTTAAAGTGAAGTTTTTGGGTGCTGCGGGTACAGTCACAGGTTCCCAATTTCTTGTGGAGGGTTCAAATTCTCGTTTCTTAATTGATTCTGGAATGTTTCAAGGTTCTAGGGAATGGCGCGCAAAAAATAGAATTGAGCCTTTGTTTGATGTGAAGACTATTGATGCAGTGCTTCTTACTCATGCCCATATAGACCATATTGGGCTTTTGCCTCGTTTGTATACTCTTGGACTTCAGTGTCCTGTGTATTGTAGCGCTCCTACTGCATCGCTTGCTGAGATTATTCTGCAAGATTCTTCGATCTTGCAAAAAGAAGAAGCGGAATTCAGAAGAAAATCTCGGCGTTCGCGTTATGAGAATCCAGAGCCACTTTACACAATGCAGGACGTGCAAGGGGCATTGAGCCTGCTTCAACCTAAGGGTCTAGATGAAGATGTGCTTCTGCCTTGTAATGCAAAAGCCCGGTTCTCTCAGATGGGACACATTCTTGGCGCTTCATCAATTTTGCTGGAAATAGATGATAGAAGGTTGAATTTTTCAGGAGATGTAGGGCGCTTTGCTGTGCCTGTAATGCGAGATCCTAGCCCGGTCAATTTTGGAAAAATTCTGTGTATCGAAGCAACTTATGGTGGCCGTACTCATGCTAAAGAAGCTCCTGAGAAGCAGTTGAGCGCAGTTATTAATGAGACAGTAGAGAGAGGAGGGCTTATCCTTATACCAAGTTTTGCTATTGGTCGTGCACAAGTGCTGCTCTATTATCTAAGGGAGCTGAAAGAAGCGGGCAGCATTCCCAATATTCCAATTATCGTTGATAGTCCAATGGCAATTGAAGCGACCTCAATCTATAAGAAATTTCCAGAGTGGTATGATGAAGAAGCTTTAAAGCTTCTTCAATCGGGAAAGTCTATATTTGAACCAGCAAACCTTTATTTTATTAGAGACAGGGAGGAGTCAAAACGTCTTAATCCGATACAAGAATCCATGATAATTATTGCCGGCAACGGTATGTTAAATGGTGGGCGAATTCTTCATCATCTTTTTCATAGGCTTCCAAGCCCCAAAAATACGGTGCTGCTTGTCGGTTATCAGCCAGAGGGTGGTAGGGGGTACTGGTTGAAAAAGGGTGTTCCCAGTATCAA